>VFKS01000504.1 GCA_009885425.1 Novosphingobium sp. | reverse complement strand
CTCTGGCCCGGACGACGCCGTGCTGCAGCTTTACACCAGCGGCACTACCGGTAATCCCAAGGGTGCGGTGCTATCCAACCACAACCTGTTCGGTCTGCGCAAGGCGGCGTTCGATAACCCCCAGCCCTATTCGCTGTGGGGTGAGGATGAAGCGGTGCTGGTCGCCATGCCGTGCGCCCATATCGGTGGGACCGGCCTTGGCATCATGGCGCTGAGCGCGGGCCTACCCGGCGTGGTTCTGGCTGAATTTGATCCGGCCAAGGTATTCGACGCGGTTGAGAACAAGGGCGTCACCCGGTTCTTCATCGTGCCCGCTGCGTTGCATCTGCTGCTGGTCCATCCGGACTGCGCCAAGACCGATTTCAGCCGCCTCAAATATATCCTCTATGGCGCAGCGCCGATCCCGCTGGAGCTGCTGCGGCAATGCATCGCGATGTTCGGCGCGGGCTTTATCCAGGCCTATGGGATGACCGAGACGACCGGCACCATCTGCATGCTCCCGCCAGAGGATCACAGCGTCGAGGGCAACACCCGGATGCGCTCGGCCGGGAAACCGCTGCCCGGCGTCGAAGTCGAAGTTCGCGATGGCTCGGGAACTGCTCTGCCAGTGGGCGATATCGGCGAACTCTACACCCGCTCCTCCAACAACATGCTGGGCTATTGGAAACTGCCCGAAGCCACCGCCAGCACCATGAGCAGCGATGGCTGGATTGCCACTGGCGATGTCGGCTATCTGGATGAAGACGGTTATGTCTACATCTACGACCGGGCCAAGGACATGATCATCAGCGGCGGCGAGAACGTCTATCCGGCCGAAGTCGAAAGCGGGATCTATGGGCATCCGCAAGTGCTCGAAGTCGCGGTGATCGGGGTGCCGGATGACAAATGGGGCGAGGCGGTGAAGGCTGTCTGTGTGCCGAAACCGGGCCAGACGATCGATCCCGACAGTGTGATCGGCTGGGCCCGCGAACGGCTGGCAGGCTTCAAGGTACCCAAGACGATTGACGTGATCGAGGCCCTGCCCCGCAATGCCAGCGGCAAGATCCTGCGCCGCGAATTGCGCGCACCCTATTGGGAAGGGCGCGAGCGGCAGGTGAACTAGGCGGCCAGCGCCATCCCCGGCATTGCATTCTGCGTGCCCCGCACGCGGATGCGGTGCCGGAAGGTCAGGTTTACCCGCCGCGAGACCAGCAGGTAGGGCAACCACAGCGTCACACTGATCAGCACCTTTTGCAGGTTGCCGGTCACAAAGGGTTGCAGCGCCTGCGCCACTTCGACCGGTAAATCGGGGGTTGCCGCCATGGTGCTGGCGATGCCCAGCTGCATGGTCAGATCAAGGCACCAGGTCAGCACCATCATGCGCGGGAAATAGGGGACGCTGCGCAGCGCCATGACGAAGCAGACCGAATAGAGAAACCCCATCACAACCATGTCGATAGTCATCACCTGAATGATCGTGCGGGCCCAGACCGGCGCCAACAGCGGGATCGCCGGGATCGCGACGAAGTATTCGCCCGAACGCAGCACGATCGAAATCAGCAGGCCGGCAATCAGCGAAACAATGACGCCACTGGGTCCATAAATGGATGCGCTCGAAGCCTCGAACGCCGGAACCGCGCGCCAGCGGCCGAACCGGGCCAGCCGCAGTCCGGGCTGGGCCAGCAGGCGTCCGGCGGGGAAGCAGGCTGTCGCCAGCCGATAACCCGCGACCGGAGCCAGTGCGATCAGTAGATAGGGCAGCGCCAGCAGCGGCAGATCAGCCAGCTGTACCGCCTGCGGATAGAGCGCCGCCAAGCCCAGCAGCTTCAGCCCGCCGAGCACCGCACAAAACCACAACCAGCAATGCAGCAGCAGCTCGATCTTGATTTCGAGCAACACGGCCATCCGGCGGCTTTCGGCTGACAGCCGGTCGAACCAGCGCTGCAGCAAGCTATCCAGATCGGGCAGGATCAGTTTTCCAGTCATCAGATGGCTCCTGAGCGGGAGCTCATTCATGAAGGGAAAGGGTTAACAAACACTTCCGCCCCGGCTTGAGGGGATTGTGATTCGCGGATTTCCGCGATTCGTCTGTCGCATTTATACAAGTTTACGCAGCCCATTAACCGACAAAATTTACGCAAAACCGCCCTAAACATTTCACAGATAGAGATAAAATTTAAAAAACAGTTAACCGTTGACCTGCCCGCGTGGTGTGAGATTATTAGGGCGTTCCGTGGATACCAGCGCAGATGGGCCGGCGTATATCGTTGGCTTACCAAAACAAAAACAACGGTCGCGCCGGATCCTTTTTGCCCCATGGAACGGACTTTGCAGTGCCTGAACGCATTGCCGGTCCGTCTGAAAACCAGCCGCTCCCTCCCGGATTGGCTTGAATGGGGTAACTATAATGATCAATCTCCTGAAGGCCTTTGGCCGCGATGAATCCGGCGCTTCGGCAGCCGAATATGCGCTGATCCTTGGCATTATCGGCACCACCATTGCCGTTGCTTCGGTCACCTTGGGCGACGCCATCGGCGCCGTCATGACCCGCGCTGCGGGCCAAATGGCGACCATCCTGCCTGCATAAGCATTTGATCAAGGGCGTTCGCGCTCGATCAAACAGCTTGAGCCGGGGTTTGATCGACACATTCGCACATCGGTGATGCTTGGCAGAGCCAACGAGTGAACGCTTATTCCCCGGCGAACCTAACTAGAGGAACTTAACATGATCAATCTCCTGAAGGCCTTTGGCCGCGACGAATCCGGCGCTTCGGCAGCCGAATATGCCCTGATTCTGGGCATCATCGGCACCACCATCGCCGTTGCTTCGGTCACTCTCGGGGACGCAATCGGCGCCGTCATGACCCGCGCTGCGGGCCGCATGGCGACCGTTCTGCCTGCCTAATGCTGTAACCGGGCACCGCGCCTCTCCAGCGCGGTGCCCGGTTGCTTTTTCCTGATTTTTCATCGCGAGCGGGGCCACTATGCAGTCGCGAAATCTGGTAATTCTGGCAGTTGCAGTCCTGATCGGGCTATTTGCCGTGCTGATCGTGAACGGGGTGTTCAGCGGCGTTGAAGAGCGCCAGGAACAGATCGCCGAACAGAACCGGATGGTCCGGATTGCTGTCGCCAGCCAGGAGCTGACTTTCGGCACTGCGCTTTCGGCCCAGAACGTCCGGTTGGCCAATTGGCCCGCCAGTTCGGTTCCGGTCGGGGCCTTCACTTCGATCCAGGAAGCAACCAAGACCCGCGTTGCGCTGCGTCCGATTGTGCCGGGTGAACCGATCCTTGCTTCCAAGGTTTCCGGCACCGATGGCCGTGCGACAATCGCTGCCAACCTGCCGCAGGGCCAACTGGCCTTCTCCGTGCCGATCAATGACGTAACCGGCGCCGGCGGGTTCATCCGCCCTGGCGATGTCGTCGACGTGCTGGTCACCCGCAAGATCCCGGGCGACGGCGCGCAAGAGAACGACAAGATGACCGACGTGGTGCTGCAATCAGT
>VFKS01000382.1 GCA_009885425.1 Novosphingobium sp. | reverse complement strand
GGGGCATTGGGCGAATGACGGGCCAGCTCAATCCGGGCAATCGCGCGGTTGTGCACTTCATCGGGACCATCAGCCAGCCGCAGCGTGCGCTGGTGAGCATAGGCCGAGGCCAGACCGTAATCGTCCGAAACCCCGCCGCCGCCATGGGCCTGAATCGCGTCATCAATGATCCGCAGCGCCATGTTGGGGGCCTGAACCTTGATCATGGCGATTTCAGCCGCTGCAGCCTTGTTGCCGACCTTGTCCATCATGTCGGCCGCTTTCAGGCACAGCAGCCGGGTCATTTCGATATCGATCCGGGCCCGGGCCAGGCGCTCGTGCCAGACGGTCTGTTCCGAAATCGGCTTGCCAAAGGCGACGCGGGTCTGCAGCCGCTTGGTCATCTTGGCCAGCGCTTCTTCGGCAACGCCAATGGTACGCATGCAGTGGTGAATCCGGCCCGGCCCAAGCCGCCCTTGCGCGATCTCGAACCCGCGGCCTTCGCCCAGCAGCATATTGCTGGCCGGGATCCGGACATCGTTGAGTTGGATTTCCATGTGGCCATGCGGGGCATCATCATAACCGAACACCGGCAGGTGGCGGATGATTTCCACGCCGGGCGAATCGAGTTCCATCAGGACCATCGATTGCTGAGCATGGCGCTTGGCTTCAAAATCGGTCTTGCCCATCACGATCGCGATCTTGCAACGCGGATCGCCCGCGCCCGAAGACCACCATTTACGCCCGTTGAGGACATATTCATCGCCCTCGCGCCGGATCGAGCATTCGATATTGGTCGCGTCCGATGAAGCCACATCGGGCTCGGTCATCAGGAAGGCCGAGCGGATTTCGCCGTTCATCAGCGGCTTCAGCCAGCGCTCTTTCTGCTCGAGCGTGCCGTAGCGGTGCAGCACTTCCATGTTGCCGGTATCGGGGGCGGAGCAGTTGAACGCTTCACTGGAGAAGCCGACGCGGCCCATTTCCTCGGCGCAAAGCGCGTACTCAAGGTTGGTCAGGCCCGGGCCTTCAAATTCAAACGTGTCATCCACATGGGTGCGGCCAAACTGCGGCGGCATGAACAGGTTCCAGATCCCTTGGGCTTTGGCCCGGGCCTTTTCCTCTTCAACAACCTGAAGGACTTTCCAGCGGCCGCCTTCGGCGTCCTGCTTTTTGTAGTCACCCTGGCGCGGGCGCACATGGTTCTCGATGAACTGACGGACGCGGTCGCGCCAATAGACTTGGCGCTCGGTGGGATCGAAATCCATGGGATGTTCCTTTCTGCGATACTGTCGAATCTTGGGCAACTCCCTGCCACGGCAAGTGGGCCGCGCCAAGGACGAATTAACCGCGCGGTTAAGCGGTTCCGCCGGGGCCAGGTCCTGACCCCGCCAAATTGGCAATCCGCCGCTGATGATCGGCCCTTGTTATCGGAAACCGCGAGACCGCGATGATGGCTGATACACTGATCATGGCGACGGCCACGATGAAATAGAGCGTAAACTGATCGAGCACCGCCTGCGGGACTTCGCCGGGCCGAGCTTTGGCCGGGAAGCCGGAGGCACTGACAATTGTTCCGGCCAGAAAGATCCCGATCCCGGTCGCGCATTTTTGGGTGAAGAAGTAGGCCGAAAAGAACAGACCCTCAGTCCGCTCGCCGGTCCGCTCCTGCGATGCCTCAATGATATCGGCGCCCATCGACTGGGTCAGCATCCCGGCTGCTACGGCCAGCCCGTTGGAGATGGTGATCAGCGTAAACAACAGTGGGATCAGCAGCGGCTGGCCATTTTCAGGAAACCATCCGGTAAAGCGCAGCAGATAGGGTGAAAGGCCAAACACCAGTGACAGCATCATGCAAACCACCGCGCCGATCCGCTTTTCGATCCGGCTCTGCAGGAACCCGATCAACAGGAACGCGCCGATCACCCCGACGAACAGCGAGGCGGAATAGGCCAGGAACCCGGCCTGCGGCATTTCCCAGTAATAGGTCAGGATATAGGTGTTGGCCGAATAGGTTATGCCGAGGTTGACAAAGTTGAACAGGGTGGTGGCCAGCAGGATCAAAAAGGCATGGTTGGCCAATGTCCGCCCGATCTTGCGGATCGTCTGGCCCAGCGGCAAATGCACCGGCGGAACGCTATCGAGCCGGGCGATGCGCTTGTGGGTGGACAGCGCCGCGACCAGAGCAGCGACCACCATCAGCGCGCCGCCGGTCCAGCCATAATAGCCATAGCCATCGAGATTGAGCTGCCCGACCGGATAGCGCGCCGAGGGGACCAGGAATACCCCGAACGCCAGCATCAGCATCGCAAGGCCGCCAGCCCAGGCAAAGATGAACCGCCAGCGGGTTATCGAAGTGCGCTCGTCATAGTCGCTGGTCAATCCGGGGACCACCGACAGCGCCGGGATCTCATAGCACGACACCGCCGCGCGCATCAGGAAGGCAAACAGCAGCAGATAGCCATAGAGCCAGCCATCGCTCACCGCAGGCGGGTGCCACAGCATCACCCAGGCGGCGGCCATCGGCAGAATCGCGCCGTACATCCACGGATGCCGTTTGCCCCATTTGCTGTGGGTCT
This sequence comes from Novosphingobium sp., assembly GCA_009885425.1. Taxonomy (GTDB): domain Bacteria; phylum Pseudomonadota; class Alphaproteobacteria; order Sphingomonadales; family Sphingomonadaceae; genus Novosphingobium. The sequence continues at coordinate 8,059 of VFKS01000382.1, read as the reverse complement.
TGTCGCTCCAATAACCGACCAGCGGGTCGATGAATGCATCGAGCAGCAGTGCGACCAGCAGGACCAGCCCGACCAGCCGCGCTTCCAGCCCCAACACTTGGCTGTAGAATAGCAGCAGCAACACCGCGAAGCCATTGTCTTTGACGCCGTAAGCAATCGATCCCACGCCATTGCCCAGCTTGATGCGCAGTGGCAGCGGCTCTGCCGAGGGGACAAATCCGCTGGTCGTCATTGCGGCGCTGCCACCCCGGCCGCTTCGGCCATCGCGGTCAGCGCGTCGAACAGCCCCGGCGCTTCGGGATCCCAGCTATGCCGCGGCCCGGTGGTAATCCCGCCATCAACGATCAGCGATGTGCCGGTGACGAAGCTGGCCGCGTCGCTGGCAAGAAACGCGACAGTATTGGCGATGTCATCGGGCATGCCGGGGCGGCCAACCGGCTGGGCCGCGCTCGACATCTGGAGGATCATCGCCTTGGCCTGATCGACCAGTTCGGCTGGCATTTCCATGCTCGCGGTGAAGATGTTGGTGTTGATGAAGCCGGGCTGGACCGCGTTCACCCGGATCCCGAACTGGGCCAGGTCGGCCCCGGCGCATTTGGTCAGATGCAAGACCCCAGCCTTGGCCACGGCATAGGCGGTGGGGGAATAGCCCGGACCGACCGCCGCGATGCTGCTGGTATTGACTATGCTGGCGCCCTTGCGGTGCTTCATGTGGGGCACGGCATAGTGGATCCCCATCGCGACCGAGCGCAACACCAGATCCATCGTCAGGTCCCAGCCAGCGGCATCAACTTCGTCGATCCGCCCGCGCGCGCCGCCTGCAGCAGCATTGTTGAACAAGACGTCGATCCCGCCGCAGGTCCCGGCGGCATGGTCCATCAGCGCCTTAATCTGGGAAACGTCGCAAACGTCGCAAGCAACCGGCACGATATTCTCGCCCTCACGGGCCACAGCTTCGGCCCCGGCCAGATTGAGGTCAGCGGCAAACACGGTCGCGCCTTCGCGGGCGAACAGCAACGTTGCGGCGCGGCCAATGCCCGATGCCGCACCCGTTATGACGACGCATTTGCCAGAGAATCGCATAGCCTAACCTCTCCTACCATTTTTGTTCAGCTTAGGACCAGCATTGGCCCGGTCAACGGTGTTGGCATTTACGCTACGGCAAGCGCGGCGCAGAAATCCGTGCTTGCGCAGAGGGGGTGGTTCCATTTAACCTTTCGATTAACAAAGGAGCCCGTTCGATGTCTGATCTTGATGCCTTCCGCATGGAAATCCGCGCCTGGCTCGAAGCCAACTGCCCGCCCGAAATGCGCGAACCCGTTCGCGACGAAGGCGATGTGTGCTGGGGTGGGCGCAATTTCAAGTTCAAGAACCCGGCGCAAAAAGCCTGGCTCGATGCCTGCGTGGCCAAGGGCTATACCGTGCCTGACTGGCCGGTCGCCTACGGCGGCGCCGGGCTGAATCCGGCGCAAGCCAAAGTCTGGCGCGAGGAAATGAACCGGATCGGCGCGCGTCCGCCGCTGTCCAGCTTCGGGATCTGGATGCTCGGCCCGGCGCTGCTCAAATTCGGCACCGAGGAACAAAAGGTCCACTATCTGGGCCAGGTCGCGCGCGGCGAAATTCGCTGGTGCCAAGGTTATTCGGAGCCGGGCTCAGGCTCGGACCTCGTCTCACTCCAGACCTATGGTGAGGACAAGGGCGATCACTGGGTGGTCAACGGCCAGAAAATCTGGACCTCCTATGCTGACCAAGCCGACTGGATCTTCTGCCTGGTCCGGACCGACAAGACCAACAAGTACCAAGGCATCTCGTTCTTGCTGTTCGACATGGCGAGCGCGGGCGTTTCGACCAAGCCGATCCTGCTGATCAGCGGCAATTCCCCGTTCTGCGAAACCTTCTTTGACAACGTGAACGTGCCCAAGCACCAGCTTGTCGGTGAACTCAATCGCGGCTGGGATGTGGCGAAGTACCTGCTCGGCCACGAACGCGAGATGATCTCGGGCGCGGGCGGGAATGACCGGCTCAACACCATCGGCGGCTTTGCCAAGCGCAATGGCCTCGAAGATCCGCTGCTGCGCGCGGACCTCGCGATGTTCGATGTCGATGCCCTGGCCTATTCGGCGATGGGCGAAAAGTTCCTCGACGAAATCAAGGTTGGCAAGGCGCATCCCGCCCAGCCCAACATGATGAAGTATGCCGGGACCGAGCTCAACAAGCGCCGCCACGAACTGCTGATGGCAGCGGGCGGTAGCGCCGCGCTGGAATGGGAGAGCGAAGGCTCGAACGGTGGCAGCAAGGCCCGCAATTGGCTGCGGACCAAGGCCAACTCGATCGAGGGCGGAACCAGCGAAGTGATGCTCAACGTCATTTCAAAACGCATTCTCGACCTGCCGGGAGCCTGAACCATGCCGCTGTATCACACCGAAGATCAGGCCATGCTGGCCGACACCGCGCGCGGGTTTTTGGCTGACGAAGGCAATATCGCCAAGCAGCTGCGCCATTTCCGCGACATCAATTGCAAGGACGGGTTCGGCCACGCGCTGTGGAAGCAGTTTGCCGAAATGGGCCTGACCGGAATGCTGGTGGGCGAAGCCGATGGCGGGCTCGGCATGGGCCATGTCGAGGCCGGGATCGTGCTCGAAGAAATCGGCCGCAACCTGACCCCCTCACCGTTCCTGACCAGCTCGGTCATGGCCGCCACTGCGCTCGGCGGGGCCAGTGCCGATCTCAAGGGCCGCTATCTGCCGGGGTTGATCGCGGGTGACAGCGTGTTCGCCGTCGCGATCGACGAAGGTCCCAAGCACCGCCCCGAACGGATCGCCACCCGCGCGACCCGCTCGGGCAATGGCTTCAAGCTCAGCGGCAGCAAGGCCTTCGTGGTCCAGGGCGGCAGCGCCGATATGCTGGTGGTCGCGGCCCGGACGGCTGGCGATGACAGTGACAGTGACGGGATCACGCTGTTTGCAGTGCCTCGGGATGCGGCAGGAATGTCGCTCGATGTCGTCCGACTGGTCGACAGTGCGCAGGCCGCACATCTCAAGCTCGACAATGTCCAGCTCGACGCCGATGCCGTGATTGGCGAAGTCGATGGCGGACGTGAACTGCTGAACAGGGTGCTCAATGCCGGGCGGATTGGCGCGGCGGCGGAAAGCGTCGGGGTGGCAATGGGCAGCTTTGAGATGACCACAACCTACCTCAAGCAGCGCAAGCAGTTCGGCCAGCTGATCGGCGAGTTTCAGGCGCTCCAGCACCGCGCCGCGCACCTCTATTCCGAACTGGAGATTGCCCGCGCTGCCGTGATCAAGGCCCAGCAACTGCTCGATGGCGGATCGGACAAGGCCGACCTGATGGTCTCGGTCGCCAAAGCCAAGGCTGGCAAGGTCGCGGGCCTGGCGGTCAAGGAAGGGGTCCAGATGCACGGCGGGATCGGGATGACCGACGAATACGACATCGGCCTCTACATGAAGCGCGACCGCGCGCTGGCCGAATTCATGGGCGATATGTACTACCACGCCGAACGCGTGGCGCAGCTGAGCGGATATTGAGGTAGATGCCGCGCCTGGGCTTCGACAGGCTCAGCCTGAGCGGGCCTTGGTTTCAAACCCAAACAAGATTCTGATTGCAACCCAACCCCGCTCAGGCTGAGCTTGTCAAAGCCCGCGCGCTATACCGGCACCAAGGAGCAAGCTCATGGATTTCACCAAACTGTTCAGCCTTGAAGGCAAGATCGCCCTGATCACCGGGGGCAGCCGCGGGATCGGCAAGATGCTGCTCGAAGGCTACCTCGCCGCCGGGTGCGAGCGGGTTTACATCACCGCCCGCAAGAAGGCGCAGCTTGATGAAACCGTCGCCGAATTCGAAGCGCTCTATCCTGGCAAGGTGATCGGCTTGGCCGGAGATCTCAGCCAGTCGGATGGGATCGCGCAATTGGTGGCCGAACTTAGCGCGCGCGAAACCCGGCTTGATGTGCTGGTCAACAATGCCGGAGCGGCCTGGGGTGGTGACTTTGAAACCTTCCCCGAAGTGGGCTGGGACAAGGTGATGGACCTCAACGTCAAGTCGTTGTTTTTCCTGACGCAAAAGCTGTTCCCGCTGCTCAAAGCGGCGGCCAGTTTCGATCGCCCCGCGAAAGTGATCAACATCGCTTCGATCGACGGCCTGCGCCCAAATCCCTGGGAAACCTATTCCTATCAGGCCAGCAAGGCGGCGGTGATCCACCTGACCAAACGGATGGCGGCGCGGCTGATCAAGGACAACATCGTTGCCACTTGCATCGCGCCGGGGGCCTATCCCAGCGAGATGAACAAGGCTGCAGCCAAGAACCCCGAAGGCAGCGCCAAGGGCATCCCCTATGCCCGGATCGGCGTGGCCGAAGATATCGCCGGCGGCGCGATCTATCTCGCCAGCCGGGCCGGGGACTATGTGGTCGGCACCACGATCCCGATCGACGGCGGGATCGTCAATGCCTGGGTTCCGGAAGTGTTCAACGATCCATCTGGGGAATAGGCGGTGACCCGCGCGGTTCGCACGCTGGCGACAGGGATCTACTTTGGCGAGGGGCCGCGCTGGCGTGCCGATGACTCTGGGGGCCGGCTGTGGCTTTCAGACTTCCACGCCCATGCGGTCAAATCGGTCTCTTTGGAGGGCGACTTGCGCACCGAGCTGGAGCTGGACGATCAGCCATCCGGTCTCGGCTGGATGCCCGATGGTTCGCTGCTGGTGGTCAAAATGGCCCAGCGGCAGGTCTGGCGGCGCTGGCCCGATGGGCGGTTCGCGCTCCACGCCGATCTGGCGGGCTACTCGGCGCATTTGTGCAACGATATGGTCGTTGACGATCAGGGCAGGGCCTATGTCGGCAACTTCGGGTTTGATCTTGATGCAGCGATGCAGGATCGCGGACCGGCCGGTGTCATTGCCGATCACCCGACGACAGTGCTGGCGCTGGTTCAGCCTGATGGCTCGGTTTGCGATGCTGCGCCGGGTGAACGCTTTGGCTTCCCGAATGGAATGGTCATCGTGCCTGATGGCAACACACTGATTCTGGCTGAAACGTTTGGTCTGCGGCTGACCGCGTTGGATATCGGTCCAGACGGCGTGCTGACCAATCGCCGCGAATGGGCGTCTGTTGCCCCGCGCTTGCCCGATGGCATCTGCCTTGATGCATCGGGCGCGGTCTGGATCGCCAACCCGGCGGCGCCCGAATGCGCACTGATCGCGCCAGGCGGAGAAGTGTTTGAGGTGATCGAGACCGGCGAGCTCAATTGCTATGCCTGTATGCTCGGCGGACCTTCCGGCAAACACCTGTTCATGCTGACCGCCCCGGCTGATCCCGCGAAAGCCGCACTGGGCAGGGTGCTGGTTACCGAAGTCGACGTCGGCCGGGCGGGCTGGCCCTAATCCTTCATCAAGCCGCGGACGAAGTCGATCAGCCCGGTCTGGCGGGCGCGCTTCATCCGTTCGGCGGCGAGGATCTGGGCGACCTTGGCGTAGCAGTCCTCGACATCGTCGTTGACCACGACATAGTCATAGCCATCCCAGTGGCTGATTTCGGCGCGGGCGCGCTCCATCCGGGCGTCGATCACTTCGGCGCTGTCGGTCCCGCGCCCGGTCAACCGGTCGTGCAGCGCACCCAGGCTGGGGGGCAGGATGAAAACCCGGACAACGTCCTGTTGGTCTTTCTGGTAAAGCTGCTGCGTACCCTGCCAGTCGATATCGAACAGGAAGTCCTCGCCTTCTTTCAAGCCGGCACGGATATGGGCCTTGGGGGTGCCATAGCAATGGCCGAACACCATGGCCCATTCGTAAAACTCATCCTCCTCGACCATGCGGTCAAAGGTGCCCTGATCGACGAAGTGATAGTGGGTGCCGTCGATCTCGCCAGGCCGCTTGGGCCGGGTGGTGGCGGAAACCGAGAGGTTGATCTCGGCATCGCGGTCGAGCAGCATCCGGCTGATCGTGGTCTTGCCCGCACCCGATGGCGAGGACAGGATCAGCATCAGTCCGCGGCGCTTCAGGGTATTGGGTTGCGTATCAAAAGCCATGCGCGCTGATGCCGCAAGGCGGGGGTGCAAATCAAGTGTCGGGCGCGGCCTTTTGCGCAGAACTCGCACGGCGCTTGTCATAAAGCCGCTTGGCGATCACCGCTCCGCCGACCACGATCGCGCCTGGGACCGAGCGGGTTGCGACCCGCACCGCCACCGCGCCCACGATCCCGCCGACCAGGCTGGGCCTGCCAGACCTGACGCCGTCGACCGGCAGCAACACGTCGATCGCGGTATTGAGCAGCTTGCCGCCGTTCTGGCGGGCAATCCGGGCGAGAATGGCGTTGCCCGCCATTACTTCTTACGCCCGAAATCGACCGAGACGACATTCGATCCGTCGTCGCTGGTCACAACCGGAGCATCGTTTTCGGCCGCTTCATGCTCGGGAACGGCTTCGTCGGGCACCACGGCCTGAAACTGCAGCCCGAAATCAACCGCCGGATCAACGAATGCGGTGATCGCCGAGAACGGGATCACCAGCTTGGACGGCATCTGGTTAAACGATAGACCGACCGAAAAATGCTCCGGCCCAACCGTCAGGTCCCAGAACTTGTTCTGCAGCACGATGGTCATCTCGTCCGGAAACCGCTGCGACAGGTGGGTCGGAATATCCACGCCCGGGGCACCGGTTTTGAAGGTGATGTAGAAATGATGGTCACCCGGCAGCACGCCGCCACCATCAATCACCTGACCCAGTACCCGGCCAACCACGGCCCGCAAGGCTTCCTGGACGATATCGTCATAGGGGATAAGGCTGTCGGGGGCAGGGTCACTCATGAGAGGACAAGTGGCGCTGCCCTGCGTCATGGTCAAGGGGGAAAGGGATTGCGGGTTGTATGTTTTGTTCGCAATTCGCCTCCGCGAATTGCTTGGCAACACCGGCCCGCTCCCCCTCCCGGCCACCCATAGGATAACCTAGTGTTGGGTGGCCGGGAGGGGGAGCGGGCCGGTGTTGCTTCCGGCCGTCAGGCTGGACAACACAAGAATCCTACTTATAGGCCAGCCTATGCGCAGCGCCCGGATCGAACGCAAAACCCACGAAACCGACATTCTGGTCGAGGTCAATCTCGACGGGACCGGGGTCTTTGACGTCTCCACCGGGATCGGCTTTCTCGATCACATGATCGAACAGTTCAGCCGCCACTCGCTGATCGACCTCAAATGCCACATCAAGGGCGATCTCCACGTCGATCAGCACCATACCACCGAAGACAGCGCGATCGCGATCGGACAGGCGATTCTGGCGGCGCTGGGGGACAAGGGCGGGATCGGGCGCTATGGCATGGCCTATAGCCCGATGGACGAAGCGCTGGCCCGCGTCGCGCTCGACATTTCGGGGCGGCCCTGGCTGGTCTGGAATGCCGCGTTCACGCAGGAACGGCTGGGCGAAATGGATACCGAGCTGTTCGAACACTGGTTCCAGTCGGTCGCCCAGGCCGCCGGGATCACGCTGCATATCGAGCTGCTCTATGGCCAGAACAACCACCACATCTGTGAGGGCATCTTCAAGGGGTTCGCCCGGGCGATGCGGCAAGCGGTAGAGCTTGATCCACGCAAGGGCGGGGCAGTGCCCTCGACCAAAGGCCAGCTCGGTGGCTGAGGTGCTGGCTCTCGTCGACTACGGCGCGGGCAATCTCCATTCGGTCGCCAACGCACTGAAAGCTGCCGGAGCTGGCAGCGTCTCCATCACCGCCAATCCCGATGTTGTGCGCGCCGCAGACCGAATCGTCCTGCCCGGCGTGGGCAGTTTCAAGGCTTGCGCCGAGGCATTGCGCGCGGTCCCCGGCCTGATCGAGGCGATGGCTGAGCGGGTCCATGTCGGCGGCGCGCCGTTCCTCGGCATTTGCGTCGGGATGCAGTTGCTGGCGACCAGCGGGGCCGAACACGGCGGCACCCCCGGGCTCGGCTGGATCGGCGGCGAAGTGCGGTTGATCGAGCGGACTGATCCAGCGATCAAAGTGCCGCACATGGGCTGGAACGATGTGGAACTGAGCGCGCATCCGGCGCTGATCGAGGCC
>VFKS01000253.1 GCA_009885425.1 Novosphingobium sp. | reverse complement strand
GGCTATGACATCGCCTTCCCGTTCTTTGACGAGCCGAGCTTCAAGGCCGATGCCGATAACCGCCCGCCGCCGCTGTACAAGCGGATCCTGAAGCCGGGCACGCCGGACCTGTTTTATATGGGGCTGGCCCAGCCTTTGCCGACGCTGGTCAACTTTGCCGAACAGCAGAGCAAGCTGGTCGCGGCCTATCTGGCCGGGCAATACCTGCCGCCTGCGCCCACCGAGATGGAGCGGGTGATCAAGGCCGACGAGGATTACTACACCGGGCAATACTATGCGGCGCGGCGCCACACGATCCAGCTCGATTTCGATCACTATGTCCGCGCTTTGGGCAAGGAACTGGCGGCGGGGGCCAAGCGGGCTGCGGCGGCCGGGAACGCCCTGCCGGTGCCAGTCCGCCAGCTTGAGGAAGCCTGATTATGAACCGCCCGCTCAGCCCGATCGATGTCAGCCAGAACGCGCTCTATGTCGAAAACACCTGGCGCGAACCCTTTGCTCAGTTGCGCGCCGACATGCCGCTGTCGTGGCGCGAAGACAGCCCGTTTGGCTCCTATTGGTCGGCGGTCACGCATGATCTGATTTCGGAAGTCGAGTTGCGCCACGATGTATTCTCGTCGCGCTGGGATCTGGGCAACATCACCATCGCCGAAGCAGTCAACGGCGAAGGCTTTCCCAATTTCATCGCGCAGGATCCGCCAATCCACACCGCCCAGCGCCGGGTAATTGCACCAGCTTTTTCGCCCAGCCAGATGCTCGGACTGGTCGCGCAGGTGAAGGCGCGGACCAAAGAGATCATGGATGACTTGCCGGTAGGCGAAACGTTTGACTGGGTCGAGCGGGTCTCGATACCGCAGACATTGGGCATGCTGTGCATCCTGTTCGATATGCCGTTCGCCGAATGGCGCGATATCAAGCGCTGGTCAGACTGGGCCAGCGGGGTTTCGGCCGACAATCTGACCGACGATTACCGGATGGAATTCCTGGTCCAGATGACCGAGATGCTGGGCCGGTTTGACCGCGAGCTGGAAGACCGCCGGGGCAAGCCCGCAACCGACGATCTGCTTAGCCGGATGGTCCATTCCGAAGCGATGGGTCACATGGAGCCGATGGAGCGGATCGCCAACATCGCGCTGCTGATCGTCGGCGGAAACGATACCACTCGCAATTCGATGTCGGCGCTGGTCGAAGCTTTCGATCGCTATCCCGCCGAGCTTGAACGGCTCCGCGCCGACCCGTTGCTGATCCCCAATGCTGCGCAGGAAATCGTCCGCTGGCAAAGCCCGGTGACGCACATGCGCCGCACCGCGCTGGAGGATACCGAGCTGGGCGGGCAGACGATCCGCAAGGGCGAAAAGGTGGTGATGTGGTACATTTCGGCCAACCGCGACGAGAGCGTCTTCCTCAACGCTGAACAGTTTGATGTCGGGCGCGGCAATGCCCGGCGTCACCTCGGCTTTGGCCACGGGATCCACCGCTGCGTTGGCGCCAAGCTGGCCGAGGCGCAGCTGGCCTCGCTGATCGAAGAGATCGTGACCCGCAATATCCGGATCCAGCCGCAGGGTGCCCCGACCCGGCTGGCCAGCCCGTTCCTCCACGGCTTCACCGCTATGCCGGTCCAAATCGCAGCGCGGTGAGCCCGAGCCCTAAAAGCCGTAGGACACCCCGGCCACTGCAAAGACCTGGCTGGCGCTGCCCGCATCGCGGACAATCGGGCTGTCGGCGAACTGGCCGACTAGCCGCTTGTAATTGGCCAGCCCAAACAGCGCCCAGCCCTTGCGCGGCGCGCCGCCCAGATCGTGGGTATAGAGCAGCGAAGCGCCGAGACTTTTCAGCCCCCCGCCATTGGTCGCATAGGCCGGCAGCAGATTGCCCGAGGCGACATCGAAATAGGTCGCGGCATAGCCCTTGCCGACAAAGTCCGCCGAAACCGCAGCCCGCGCAAAGCTGCTGCGCGAAACCGGGGAATTGAGCGAGAGCGAAGGCGTGATCAGATAGCTTTTGTGCGCGCCGGCCACGTCATGCAGGAAGGTCACGTCAAAGTTCAGGCTGGCAGGCGGGATCAGCACGCCTTGCTTGGCGATACCGGCGGTAAAGCCCAGCTCGACCGCGGTCTTGCGTTCACCCAGCGCCGCCACCCGCGGGTCCTTGATGTCGCCGGTCCGGTCGAGCCGGAGTTGGACGGCCGGGCCAAACGCCAGCCGGGTCTTCGATCCGGGTTTGTCGGCAATGAAATCGGCGGTGATACCGGGTCCGCGGACCTGAAATTCGATCCCCGAAATCCGCCCCTGAAACAGCCCGCCGGGTTGGAGTTTGTAATCGTCCGAACCTTCGTAATCTGCCGAAGTGCCAAGACCGACGCCGATCGTCAGCCGGTCGCCGCCATCATCACGGACACCCGGCGGTGGGCCGGCCGGGGCGGCCTCTTGCGCGGTTGCTGGCGCGGCGATCAGCAGGGCGGCAAGCCACAGGCGCGCGCGGAGGGTAGACATGATGACGTGAAACTCCCGATCTGGCCCCCAACCGGCGATATAGGGTCTGCGCGGTCCGGCGCAACGACACGAAAGGACAGGCGCGGGCACTTTTCGCGGCGATCGGCTCGGCGCGGTGCCTCGCTCCGGCGAATTTATACAATCGACGGGGGACTTTGCCGGGCATTCAGGTTCGAGCAACGCTTGAAGCGCAAGGCTGAAACGGGCAATATCTGCATTGACGCGAAAGCGGACTGGATCTGGAGCTAAAAATGAACCTGCGGGGCAAATATCGGTTGGGTACGGGTGTGGCGCTGGCCTTGGGGCTTTCGTCAGCCGTAGCGCTGGCCGCAGCACAGCCGCAGAATATCCTGCCAAGCGCGGCGCCTGTTCCGGCCCCGGCCGCTCCTGTTCCGACGCCGAGCGCTGCACCGACCATTGCCCCGCAGCTGCCGGTTGAGGCACCGGCGTTGAGCTGGACCGTAGCCGATGCCCGCTCGCTGCTCGGCGTGATCGAAGCGATTGAGGCGGAAGGCCTGATCCCGGCCGATTACCAGCCGACCGCGCTGCGCACCGCGATTGCTGCCGGGCCCGGCGCGGCGCTTGATGCCCAGGCCGCAAAATCGTTTGGCTGGTTAATCGAAGACATGCGTGATGGCCGCACCCGGATCGATTCGCGACTGCAGTGGTTTGCAATCGATACCGATGTTGCCAGTCACCCAACCGCAGCGGTGATGGCCAAGGCGCTCGAGGCGCAAGACATTGCCGGGGCCATTGCTGATCTGGCACCGGTCACCCCTGACTATGCCGCGCTCAAGGGCCTGTTGGCGATCACGCCCAAGACCGAAAAGGCCAAGCGCAACTTGATCCGGGCCAATATGGACCGCTGGCGCTGGCTGCAGCGCGATCTCGGCAAGTTCTATCTGCTGACCAATGTGCCCGAATTCCAGTTGCGGTTGACAGTCGATAACTCGATCATCAAATCCTATCGCACCGTGGTCGGCAAGGTCGGCAAGACCGCTACGCCGCAGCTCGCCGAGGTGGTCGAAGGGGTAATTTTCAATCCGACCTGGACCGTGCCGCAGTCGATCGTCAAAGGCGAAGGGCTCGGCGCGCGGCTGGTCGGCAATCCGGCCCAGGCGGCGCGCGAAGGCTACAAGGTGACCAAGGCCAAGAACGGCATGATCACCGTGGTCCAGCAACCCGGCGCGCGCAATGCGCTGGGTTACATGAAACTCGACATGCCCAACGAGCACGCGATCTTTGTCCACGACACCCCGTCGCGCGGGCTGTTCGGCACTGCCTATCGCGCGCTCAGCCACGGCTGCATCCGCACCGAAAAGGCGGTCCAGCTGGGCATGACTATGGCCATTTTGGGGTCGGGCAAATCGACCGACGAGCTGGTCGCGATCGTCAAGTCGGGTGAATATACCCGGGTGCCGATGACCAAGACCTTCCCGATCTATATCACCTATTTCACCATGGCGACTGACATCAACGGCAAGATGGGCACTTTCGCCGATCTCTACAGCCGCGATGCCCCGGTTCTGGCGTCCTTCGCCGCCCCGCGCCAGCCATGGTACGCCAAGCGCAAGAGCGCCGAAAAGGTGATCAAGCTCGATAATCCTTTGTAGGAAATTGGCCGCTTTAGGGCTTAGCCTTTTGCAGGCGGTGGGGTCAGGCAAGCCGTGAGCTGAGCCTGCTCGCCTGCGGTCAGCACAGTTCCCGGCGGCGCCCAGGCCCTGAGCCGGTGCTGCGAACCCGCGAGGTCCACCCGCACGGCCAGTCCGCGCGGCGCAGCGTAGAATTCGTTCTCGCGCGAGATTGACAGGACCAGCCCGCCGGCGGGCCGCTGAACCAGACATTTGAGCAAGTCGGCACTGCTGGCCCGGGTCAGCCCTTCAAATGCCAGCACCTTGCCCGTCAGCTCGCGGCTGGAATTCCAGCTTTGCAGCACGAACGGACTGGCCAGCAAAGCCAGCGCCAGCACACCTACGCCGATCAGCACGCGCCGGGATTGGCTCTGGTTCAAATCAGGCGTCGCCGATCCGGTCAGCGTAGAGCAGGCGCCCGCCCGAGAGGTGCCACAGCGCCTCGTTGAAATTCTCTGGCCCCATCGCGAAACAGCCTTCGCTGCGGCCGAGCTTGCCGAACTTGGCAATGTGGCTGGCGGCGGCATATTGCGCCGGATGCATCACGATCGCGCGTTCGAGCGCCGTGCGGTTGTCCGTATCCAGCCCCAACAGGCGAATCGAGGTGCCATATTTGCCCTTGTACCATTCGGCCGTCAGGTAAGCCCCGCGCGAAGTCGCCTCAGAGCCCGGAGTGGCGGAAAACTGCTGGAGAAAGCCCGAATGGCTGGGGTCCGAACCGCGCCCATGGCTGACCAGGAACGAGCGGATCGAGCCATTTTCCAGATTGACGAAGTGGAACCGCGGCAGAGTTGATGCGCGGGCGAAGTCAGCGATCCCGACGATGTCGCGGCGCCAGACCTGCGCTCCGGCGCGTTCCAGCTCGCGCCGGGCGATCCCGACCAGCTTGCGGTCATAGAGCGGATTGGCGGCGATCGAGGTGGGCAGCGGCGGCTCGACCGGCAGCACCGACGGCACTTGCGGGGCGGTATTGAGCCCGAAAGCTGTGTCAAAATCCTGCGTCAGGGTGCCATCCTGCGCAGCGCGGGCAAGGGCACGACCCGGCAGCGCGAGCGCGGCTCCCGCAGCTAGGCCACCTAGAATCAGGTCGCGGCGTTTCATAACCCCCGGCATAGCAGCAAGGGATAACCAAGGCCTGAACGCATCGCTAGGCTGAATCGGCGGAAAAGCGCGTAGCTGCGCCGAGTTGAGACAGGTTTGCGCCGTCCAGCCGCATTACGGTCCAATCATCCATCAGTCGCGCGCCCAGTTTCTGATAGAATCCGATCGCCGGGGCGTTCCAATCGAGCACCGACCATTCGAGCCGCGCGCAGTCGCGCTCTACTGCCAGCGCGGCCAGATGCGCCAGCAGCGTTTTGCCGAGCCCGCTGCCGCGCGCCTCTGGCCGGACGAACAGGTCTTCCAGATAGATCCCCGGGCGCCCCTCAAAGGTCGAAAAGTTATGGAAAAACAGCGCGAAAGCCTGCGGCTGGCCGTCGATTTCACCGATCAGAACTTCGGCATAGGGGCGCGGGCCGAACAGTTTTTGCCCCAGCACCGCCTGATCAAACCGGACGTCTTCGGCCAGCTTTTCGTATTCGGCCAGAT
>VFKS01000236.1 GCA_009885425.1 Novosphingobium sp. | reverse complement strand
TTGCTCAGCCCTTCGGCCCGGCGGCGAGCGAGCTGCTGGCGCAGCGCAGCAGCATCGAGCCGGGCGAGGGTGGGCCAACTGGTTTGCCCCAAAGTGTCGAGCAACCGCGCCGCTGTGGCGCCATAGGCCCTTACCGTGTGCAGGCTGCGGCGGCGTCCATCGCTAAGGTAATTGGTCCAGGCCTCGAGGATGTCAGCGCGGGTCATGCGCTGACCAGTGCCGTGCCTACCAGCTCGCCCAGCAAGGCATCGAGCAGCGGCATACCAGCGGGGGAAACGCCGATCCTGTTGCCATCGGCCCAAGCCAGACCCTGCGTCTGATAAAACGCCAACTTCGCTGGATCGATCAGCTCGGCCGCGCCAATTCCAAACCGGAGTGAAAGACCCGCCAGATCGATCCCCTCGCGCAGCCGCAGCCCCATCAGCAGTGCTTCGGATGCCTGCTCGCTGACGGACAAGGCCCGTTCTTCCGATAGGCCGTCGCCCTTTGCCGCAACCGCTGCCAGCCAGTTTTCTGGCTTCTTGTGCCGTACAGTTGCCATGCCGCCGCGCCGTCCGTGGGCGCCGGGGCCAATCCCGGCATAGTCGTGATAGCGCCAATAGGTAAGGTTATGGCGGCTCTCTTCACCGAGACGGGCATGGTTGCTGATTTCATAGGCGGGCAAGCCGGCCGCGTTGGTCAGGCTGCGGGTCAGTTCGAACAGATCGGCGGCGGCATCATTGTCCAGCGGGGTAAATTCGTTCTGGCGGACCATGGTCGCAAACTTCGTCCCTGGCTCAATCGTAAGCTGATAGAGCGAGAGGTGCCCGGTGCCGAATGCCAGCGCGCGGGCCAGCTCAGCCTGCCACTGCGCTGGCGATTGGCCGGGCAGTGCGTAAATCAGATCGAACGAGACGCGGGCAAAATGCTGCTGCGCCACTTCCAGCGCTTCAAGCCCTTCCTCAGCATTGTGGAGCCGGCCCAGCCAGCGCAGCACCTGATTGTCGAGCGATTGGATCCCGAGCGAGGCGCGGTTGATCCCGGCCTGCGCCAGATCGGCATAGTTGGCAGCCTCGACCGATGATGGATTGCCCTCCAGCGTGATCTCGATCCCATCGGCAAAGCCCCACAAGGCCTGCGCCTCAACCAGCAGCCGCTCCACTAAAGCGGGCGGCATCAGGCTGGGTGTGCCGCCGCCAAAGAAAATTGAATCAAGTGCTTCACCGCCCGAAACACTGTGCTCGTGTCGCATTTCCGCAAGCAGCGCGGCCTGCCATGCGGCATTGTCGACACTATCGCGCACATGGCTGTTGAAGTCGCAATAGGGACACTTTGCGAGGCAGAACGGCCAATGGATATAGAGCGCGCGGGCCATGCCAGTCTTCAGGCTAGCTTAAGCCCGCAATGTCAAGGAGGACCAATGAAGTTCACCCGCCTGTTGCTCGCCGTGCTGTTCGCCCTGGCCTTGCCCGCACAGGCGCAGGCCCCCGGATCGTTCGATTCGCAGCTGCTGTCGGCGCACAATGCCGAGCGCTCCCGCATGGGGATTGCGCCGCTGCGATGGAGTCCGGTGCTCGCCGCACAGGCGGCTGTCTGGGCCAAGGATCTGGCCGGGCGCGGGGTGTTCGAGCATTCCAAGGAACGGTTTGGTGCAGGCGAAAACCTGTGGGCCGGGACCAGTGGCTATTACCCGCCTGAGGCGATGATCGGCGCTTTCATCCGTGAGAAGCATTATTTCCGTCCCGGAAAATTTCCCGAAGTCTCGACCAGCGGGCGCTGGCAGGACGTTGGCCACTACACCCAGCTGATCTGGCCCGCGACGACCCAGCTTGGTTGCGCCACGGCGACCGGAAACGGGCGCGATATTCTGGTGTGCCGCTATTATCCGGCGGGCAACATGGTAGGCGCGCAGGTTCCCTGATTACCCGGCGAATTGCTCGGCTACGAGCAGCGCGAAAGCTGCAGCGCGGTGGCTGATCTGGTATTTTTCGGCGGGGTCGATCTCGGCAAAAGTCTGGCTGCGGCCCTGCGGCACGAACACCGGATCATAGCCAAAGCCGAGGGTCCCGCGCGGCGGCCAGGTCAGGCTGCCCTGAACCTTGCCTTCATAGATTGCGCTTTCCCCATCGGGCCAGGCGATAGCCAGAACGCAGGCGAAGTGGCCAGAGCGGTCGACATCGTCACCGAGTTCGCACAGCAGGCCTTCGACCTTGCCCATCGCCATGTACCAATCGCGCCCGCCCGGTCCTTCGAACCATTGCCGTTCGGCCCAGTCGGCGGTGTAGACCCCCGGCCGCCCGCCGAGGGCATCAACGCACAGCCCCGAATCGTCGGCTAGCGCGGGCAGTCCCGAACTTTCGGACGCCGCCCGCGCCTTGATTAGCGCGTTTTCGATGAACGTTTTACCGGTCTCTGCCGGTTCGGGCAGTCCGAGTGATCCAGCTGAAATGCAGTTCAGCCCATAAGGCGCGAGCAAGGCCGAAATCTCTTTCAGCTTGCCCGCGTTATGGGTGGCGATCACCACCGTTTCGGAGCCAAGGCGGCGGGTCATTTGCCCGTCGCAGCCCCTTGCGCCGC
>VFKS01000544.1 GCA_009885425.1 Novosphingobium sp. | reverse complement strand
TCGCTCGAAGTTACCGTCACCGGGATCAAGAACGCCAAGGGCGTGATCCAGATGGCAATCTGCCCGGCCGGGGTTGGCTTCCCCGATTGCAAGGACAAAGCCGTCCGCACTGGCAAATTGACGATCCAAAATGGGCAGGCTCACGCGAGTTTTGCGGGGATCCCGGCGGGAAGCTATGCCGTCAGTGTGTTTCACGATGCCAATAGCAACGGCAAGCTCGATACCTTCGCGGGCATTCCCAAGGAAGGCTATGGCTTTTCCCGCAACCCCGGATTCAAGCCTCGCGCACCGAAATTTGCCGAGGTCGAGCTCGCAGTTCAGGGCAATACCCAGACCACGATCAAGCTGCGCTACCTGTTCTAGTTCGGGCGCGGTTTTGCTGCACTGCAACTTGAAGGTGGCATAAACTGCGGATCGCGGCTATGGGCCGCGCATTGCTGGTCAAAGCCCGCACTGCCGGGCGCAATTTCGATCGACGCCGATTGCCGAGCCAGCCTTTGTCTTCCCGCGCCGAATTGCATTGAGACCCATGTCCTTTCCAGAGCTCCCCACGCCGCTTGACGCAGCCCTTACCCAGCGTGGCTATACCGCGCTGACCGCCGTTCAGGCGTCCGTGATCGAACCTGAAACGCGCGGCCGCGATCTGGTCGTTTCGGCCCGGACCGGGTCGGGCAAGACCGTCGCCTTCGGCCTCGCCATCGGGCTCGATGTGCTGGCGGACGGCGGTGCTTTTCCTCCGGCGGGTGCCCCGCTGGCGCTGGTGATTGCGCCGACTCGCGAACTGGCTCTGCAAGTCAGCCGCGAACTGGAGTGGCTGTTTGCCGGGCTGAATGTGCGAATTAACACCTGCGTTGGCGGGATGGACCCTTCGAAGGAACGCCGGGCCTTGTATCAGGGCGCGCACATCGTGGTCGGCACGCCGGGCCGGTTGCGCGATCATCTGGAACGCGGCGCGCTTGACCTTTCGTCGCTGCGCTTTGCAGTGCTCGATGAGGCCGACGAAATGCTCGACATGGGCTTTCGCGATGACCTTGAGGAAATCCTCGACGCCACCCCGGGCGAACGCCGCACGCTGCTGTTTTCGGCGACCATGCCCAAGCCGATTGTCGCCTTGGCCAAGCGTTATCAGCGCGATGCCTTGCGGATTTCGACCGTGGGTGATGATCAGGGCCACGGCGATATCGTCTATCAGGCGATTGCCGTTACCCCGGCCGATATCGAAAATGCAGTGATCAACCTCCTGCGGTTCCACGAAGCCGAAACCGCGATGCTGTTCTGCGCCACGCGCGATAATGTCCGGCACCTTCATGCTGGCCTGGTCGAGCGCGGGTTTGCCGCTGTTGCGCTATCGGGCGAACACAGCCAGACCGAGCGCAATCAGGCGTTGCAGGCGCTGCGCGACAAGCGCGCACGGGTTTGCGTGGCGACCGACGTTGCTGCGCGCGGGATCGATATCGCTTCGCTCAGCCTGGTCGTCCACGTCGAAATTCCGCGCGATGCCGAAGCCTTGCAGCACCGTTCGGGCCGCACCGGCCGCGCCGGCAAAAAGGGCACTGCGGTAATCATCGTGCCCTATCCGCGCCGCCGCCGGGTCGAAATGATGCTGCGCGGGGCCAAGATCAACGCCGAATGGATCGACGCGCCGACCCCTGAAACGATCCGCCAGCAGGACCGCGACCGGCTGTTGACGACGCTGATGGAGCCGATCGAATCGAGCGAGGAAGAACGCGCGCTCGCCGCCAAGCTGCTCGAAGTGAAAAGCGCCGAAGAACTCGCGCTCGCGCTCGTCCGCGCCCACGCCAGCCGCTTGCCCAACCCCGAAGAGCTGATCGACCTTTCGGCCAAGCCAGGCGCACCGCTGCGCGAGCCGCACCACCGTGCCGGGTTTGACGATGTGGTCTGGTTCCGGATGGATATCGGCCGCCGCCAGAACGCCGATCCGCGCTGGCTGCTGCCGCTGCTATGCCGCCGCGGCCACATCACCAAGAACGAGATTGGCGCGATCCGGATCGCCGCCAACGAAACCTTCTTTCAGATCCCGCGCGCGATGGAGGCCCGGTTCAAGGAATCCTTGGCGCGCACAGCTGTTCCCGGCGGCGAAGACGAGAGCGGGATCACGATCGAGCCATCGCCCGAAACCCCGCGCGACACTGCCCGTGAAAACCGCCGCAGTGGACCGCCGAGCGAACCGCATCGCGGCCCGGTGCGCCATGAGCGACCGCGCCCCGAACCCTATGCCCGGCCGCATTCGGCTAGCCCCGGCGCGGCGCCCGCACAAGGCGGCGAAGAGCGCCGGCCTGCACCCTATAAGGCCAAGCCCGGCCCTGGCGGCAAGCCGCCGTTCAAAGGCAAGCCGGGTCCGGGCGGCAAGCCTCCGTTCAAGGGCAAGCCCCACCGCAAAGGCCCGCGCCCGGCGTGAGCGCGGCGCTTCGCATCCTGGTTGATGCCGACGCCTGCCCGGTCAAGGAAGAGATCTACAAGGTCGCCTTTCGCCTGAACGTGCCTGTGGTGGTGGTCAGCAACGCGCGGATCCGGTTGCCCGAACATCCGTTGATTGAGCGGATGGTGGTCAGCGATGCCTTCGACGCCGCCGATGACTGGATTGCCGAAGCCTGCACCCCCGCCAGTGTGGTAATTACCGCCGATATCCTGCTGGCGGATCGCTGCATAAAGGCCGGAGCTGCGGTGCTTGCCCACAATGGCAAGCCGTTCACCCCCAGCTCAATCGGCAGCGCTATCGCCACCCGCGCGATCATGGCCGATCTGCGCGCGGGCGGCGATTCCATCGGC
>VFKS01000084.1 GCA_009885425.1 Novosphingobium sp. | reverse complement strand
GCGACGTCGATTTCGGCGCCCTCGCCCCGCATTTCGGCCCGGCGCTGATTCGAAGCCTCGCGGCCTATACCGGCGGCGTGTTGCTGTGGCGCTGGTGGCAGGACAAGCCGCTGATCGGCGTCCCCGCCGCCTGGCCCTTTGTGGTCCTGCCGCTGCTGGCACTGGCGCCGTTTGCGGCTTTTGGCTGGGGCTTTGACCTGCTTTTCATTGCGCTCATCTGCCCGCTGCTGATCGCCGGAGGGCTCCAGCTAAAGGGTGCGCCGCGCTGGGCGGTGTGGTCAGGAATGCTGTCATTTCCGCTCTATGCGGTGCACGTCCCGGTGCTGCGAACCGCGCACCTCGCCGGGATATCGCCCCTGCCTGCCGTGCTGTTGGCACTGCTGGCGGGCATGACGCTGACATGGTGGTTGTCGGCCCGCCAGCGCCGTGCCAAAGCCGCAGCCACGACCTGATTTGGAGAGATCACGCCCATGGACAGCCCCGTCCTCTATTCGCTCGACGCCGATGGCATTGCCACGATCACGCTCAACCGGCCCGAACTGCGCAATCCGATCTCGGACCTCGATCTGATCGATGTGCTGCTCGATACATTGGCCAAGATGGAGGACGATCCCGCAGTCCGGGTCGCGATCCTGACCGGCGCTGGTTCGGCCTTTTCGGCGGGTGGAAACCTGAAAGCGATGCTGCCGGATTCGGGCGGCCTCAACGCCAGCCTGCCGGCGCGGACGCGGCGCAATTACAAGAGCGGAATCCAGCGCCTGCCGCTGGCCTTTGCCGCGCTGGAAGTTCCGGTGATTGCGGCGGTAAATGGCCCGGCAATCGGCGCGGGGCTCGATCTCGCCTGCATGTGTGATTTGCGCGTGGCCGGAGAAAGCGCCAAGTTTGCCGAGAGTTTCGTCAAGCTCGGGATCATCCCCGGTGATGGCGGGGCCTGGCTGATCCAGCGGATCGTCGGCTTTTCCAAGGCCGCCGAACTGACCCTAACCGGTGAGACGATCGACGCGGCCGAAGCGCTCAAGATCGGGCTGGTCAATCAGGTCGTGCCAGACGCCGAGTTGATGGACGCTGCCCGCGCCTTTGCCCGCCGGATTGCCTGCAACCCCGGCTTTGCAGTGCGGATGGCCAAGCGGCTGATCTGGGATGCTCAGTCGATGAGCATCGGCCAGGTGCTTGAAATGTCGGCCGCGATGCAGGCCGTTGCGCATGCCACCAAGGACAATACTGAAGCGGTCAGCGCTTTCCTCGAAAAGCGGAAGCCGGTGTTCAAGGGCGATTGATCCGCCGGAATGTGATCTGCGGTCTGGACATCACATTTTAATGTGATATTCGGAGTCGCATGTCGAACACCATAATTGATCGCGTCCGCCGCCTCGTTACTGATGGGGGCATGTCGCGCGCTGGTCTGGCCCGGGCGGCCGGGCTTCATGCCAACACCTTGCGCGATTGCACCGAGGACGGCTGGAACCCCACCACCGATACCCTGCGCAAGCTCGAACGCTGCCTGTGGGACAGCGATGAGGAGCCGGTGCTAGTCGGGATCGAGGAAATCATCGAAGAGGCCCGCAATGGCCGGATGTTCATCCTGGTCGATGACGAAGACCGCGAGAACGAAGGCGATCTGGTGATCCCGGCGCAAATGGCCACCCCCGATGCGGTCAACTTCATGGCCACCCACGGCCGCGGGTTGATCTGCCTGACGCTGACCAAGGCGCGGACCGAGCAGCTTGGCCTTGAACTGATGAGCCGGAACAACGGGACCCGCCACGAAACGGCTTTTACCGTCTCGATCGAAGCGCGCGAAGGGGTAACCACCGGCATTTCGGCGGGCGACCGCGCCCGCACCGTTGCTGTGGCTATCGATGCCGGAAAAGGCCGCGACGATATCGTCACGCCGGGCCACGTCTTCCCGCTGATTGCCCGCGATGGCGGGGTTCTTGTTCGCGCCGGGCACACCGAGGCTTCGGTCGATATTTCACGGCTCGCGGGGCTCAACCCTTCGGGTGTGATCTGTGAGATTATGAACGAGGACGGGACTATGGCCCGGATGGACGATCTGGTCCCATTCGCGCGTCAGCATGGACTCAAGATGGGCACGATCCGCGACTTGATTGAATACCGCCGCAAGCACGACCATTTGGTGCAGCGTATTGCTGAGGTGCCGTTCACTTCGGACTACGGCGGCAAGTGGAAGCTCATCACCTTCCGCAACAAAGTCGATGGGACCGACAGCTTCGTGTTGCAGATGGGCCAGGTTGATCCGGCCGAACCAACGCTGGCGCGGGTCCACACCATTTCGATCCTCGACGATATGCTGGGCCAGCCCGGCCCCAAGAAGCGGACGCTTCAGCGCGCGATGGCCGAGATTGGCCGCCACGGCTCAGGCCTGATCGTCCTGCTGATCCGTCCAACCGAAGGCAGTGGCGAAGCCGGCGGAGGGGCTGCCCCCGACATGGATCTGCGGACTTATGGCATCGGCGCCCAAATCCTTGCCGACATGGGAGTTCATGAGATGATCCTGCTGTCCAATGCCCACCGTAATGTCGTCGCGATCGAAGGCTATGGCCTCAACATCGTTGGCGAACGCGCCATTCCAGCGGAGTAAGTTCCATGGCCAAGTTTCTGATCGTCGAAGCCCGGTTTTATGACCATCTCAACGATATGCTAGTGGCGGGTGCCAAAGCGGCGCTGAAAGCGGCAGGGCACAAATCCGACGTTCTGACCGTACCTGGCGCGCTCGAAATTCCCGGCGCGATCGCGCTGGCCGAACAATCGGGCGAGTATGACGGGTTTGTCGCCATCGGCGTTGTGATCCGGGGTGAAACTTATCATTTTGAAATCGTCGCCGGCGAAAGCGCGCGCGGGATCATGGCGCTGACCATGGACGGCATTGCCATCGGCAACGGCATCCTGACGGTCGAGAACGAAGAGCAGGCGCTGGTCCGGGCGGATCCCGCGCAAAAGGACAAGGGCGGTGAAGCGGCCAAGGCCGCGCTGGCGCTGCTGGCGCTGAAGGAGAAGTTCGCATGAGCTCACATCCCGCGATCGCTGGAATTCCACTTGTG
>VFKS01000050.1 GCA_009885425.1 Novosphingobium sp. | reverse complement strand
GCGGCTGATCGCCCAGCCGAGCAATGAAGATCACATCGACCGCGTGGATCAGCATCTGCAACAAATTGGTCGCCGCCAGCGGCAGAGCCAGCCGCAGCGTTGCGCCAAATTCGGTGCGCCATGGGGTCAAGTCAGGGTCTTGGGTCATGCAGCCGGTCCGAATAGGCGCGGCGGCGGGTGGGCGAAAGGGCTATCACGAGAGCCCCGGCCTTTCTGGGCGGGGCCGTGCGATATTTGCAACGCGTACTGCCATAATGACACTTCCGCGCTAGGCCTTGCGGCTGCATAGTGCGGCAAGAGCCAAGGCAGCCGCCACACGGTCAGCGGTCTGCCGGTTCTGGAAGGATCCGAACGATGTCTCAAAAGTTCCCGCTGGTTGCCCTTGCCACTCTGGCGCTGACCCTTTCAGCCTGCGGCTCACCGCCTGAAGACAAGGGTGCCGACAAAGCTGGTCCGGCTGCCGAAACATCTACACCGGCCGCGACCACCGCTGCTGCTGAGAAGAAGCCCCTCGCCTTTGCCCAGTGCATGTCCTGTCATGCGGTTGAGCCGGGCAAGCACGGGGTCGGGCCCAGCCTGGCGGGAGTCTATGGGACCAAGTCGGGTGAGCTCGCTGGTTATGCCTTCTCCGAACCGATGAAGCAGGCCGGGCTGACCTGGGACGATGCGACGCTCGATGCCTACCTGACGAACCCGATGAAGGTCGTCCCGGGTACCAAAATGACCTACGCCGGAATGGCTGATCCGGCCAAGCGCAAGGACGTGATCGAGTATATGAAGACGCTGAAATAGCGCATCAATCGATCGCCAAAACTTCGAGCACGGCTTCTTTGCCGCCAAAATCAAGTTCGTCGGCGACTTGCGCGCCCAGCAGCGCCCGGCTGAGCGGGGCCAGAAACGACAGCAGATGCTTGCCCGGATCTGCCTCATCATGGCCGACGATGGTCACGGTGTTGTCCTTGCCGTCCAGCCGGTAGCGCACCCGCGCCCCAAACCGGACCTGATCGCCGCTCGCCTTTGGGCGCAGTTCGGCGGTGGCCAGCCGCTGGCGCCAATAGCGCAGATCGCGCATGGCCGCTTTGCGGGCATCGGCTTCGCTGGCCGGCGGTAGCGCAGCCTCCAGCGCAGCGACCTTGACAGCGATAAGCTCCAACCCGCGCGCGGTGACCAGATTGGGGCCGGGCGGGAGCGGGATCTCGAACCGCGGTTCCAGATGCTCCTCATCACTCTCCCGGCGAAATGCAACGCTCATGTGGCACCATCCTTTGAGGGTGAGTGTGGCGCGGATGGACTG
>VFKS01000248.1 GCA_009885425.1 Novosphingobium sp. | reverse complement strand
TTTTCGCGCGAGGTCGAAGGTTGGCGGGGTGAGTTGCTCGGGCTTTCGGCAGCCGTTGAAGCGGTACTTGATTTCGCCGATGAGGACGATGTTGCGACCTTGCCGGCCGATTTTGCGGTGCGGATCAGCACGCTGGGCTCGGCGATCAAGGCGTGGCTCGATCGGCCCAGAGCGGCGCTGCTCAGGGAAGGCTTCCGGGTGGTCATCGCAGGCCCGCCCAACGCGGGTAAGAGCACACTTTTCAATACTTTGGTTGAGGCAGAAGCGGCGATTGCAACCCCGATCGCCGGCACTACGCGCGATGTCCTGACGCGCCCGGTGGCAATTGCCGGGGTGCCGTTCTTGTTCGCTGACACTGCCGGGCTGCACGATGCGGTGGACGATGTGGTCGAGGCGATCGGGATCGAGCGCGCCATGGAAGCGCTCGACCGGGCCGATCTGGTGCTTTGGCTTGGACCGGAAGATACTGGCCCGCCAGGGGCATGGGAGATTGAAGGGCAGATCGACAAGGGCGATCACTTGACCAAAATCTCTCCGCGTCACCGGATTTCGGCCCGAACCGGTCAAGGGATTGGTGCTTTGCGGGTCGATCTGGTCGAACAGGCCAGTCAGGCCATGCCGCGCCCCGGCGACGCTGCGTTAAGCGAACGCCAGCACGAATTGCTGTCCGAAGCCCGCACCGCGCTCGATCAGGCGAGTGAACACCACGATCCGCTGCTGGTCGCAGAAGCCCTGCGCCTCGCCCGGGTATCGTTCGACACCTTGCTGGGCCGGACCGCGACCGAGGATATGCTCGACGCGCTATTTGGGCGGTTCTGCATCGGGAAATGACTGTTCCACGTGGAACACTCCTCGGCTGTTTCTGGATGGGTTTATTGCTGAGCGTCGAAAACCGGTTCCCACCTTTCGCCCCAATGCTCTAAGGGCGAGGACATCATGCAGCAGTTTGACATCATCGTTGTCGGCGGGGGCCATGCCGGGGTTGAGGCCGCGGCTGTGGCGGCGCGGATGGGCGCGCATGTCGCCTTGGTCAGTTTTGACCTCGATGCGATCGGCGCGATGAGCTGCAATCCCGCGATTGGCGGGCTGGGCAAGGGCCATCTGGTGCGTGAAGTTGATGCCTTCGACGGGATTATCGCCCGCGCGGCCGATGCTGGCGCAATCCACTACCGGATGCTCAACCGGTCGAAGGGCAGCGCGGTGCAGGGCCCCAGGGTTCAGGCTGACCGCAAGCGGTTTAAGGCTGCGGTCCAGGCGCTGCTAAAAGTGCAGGGCGACCTTACCCTGATCAAGGGAGAGGCCGCTGCGCTGCGGATCCAGAGCGGGCGGGTCTGCGGGATAGAGCTCGCCGATGGATCGCCGTTGGCCGCCGCCGCAGTGGTGTTGTGCACCGGCACATTTCTGGGCGGGGTGCTGTTCCGCGGTGAGGAGCGAATTGTCGGTGGGCGGATCGGTGAAGCTTCGGCGCAGCGCCTTGCAGCGCAAATGCGCGAAGCCGCGCTGCCGCTTGCCCGGCTCAAGACTGGGACACCGCCTAGACTTGATGGACGAACGATTGACTGGGCGCGGCTCGACGAGCAACCCAGCGACGCCGAACCATGGACAATGTCGCCACTGGGCGCAGGCCGCGCTTTGCCGCAGGTGTTCTGTGCAATCACCCGGACCAATCCTGCCAGCCACGATGTAATCCGAGCCAATCTGCACCGCTCGCCGCTATTTTCCGGCGCGATCGGGGCATCGGGTCCCCGCTATTGCCCATCGATCGAGGACAAGATCCACCGCTTCGCCGATCGCGACGGTCACCAGGTCTTTCTGGAGCCCGAAGGGCTCGATACACCGCT
The DNA here is from genome assembly GCA_009885425.1 of Novosphingobium sp. Taxonomy (GTDB): domain Bacteria; phylum Pseudomonadota; class Alphaproteobacteria; order Sphingomonadales; family Sphingomonadaceae; genus Novosphingobium. The sequence continues at coordinate 5,173 of VFKS01000248.1, read as the reverse complement.
GGTCTATCCCAACGGGATCAGCACCTCGCTGCCGGCCGATGTTCAACTGACGATGCTGCGGACGATGGAGGGCTTAGAGGCGGTCGCAATGGCGGTTCCGGGCTATGCGGTTGAGTATGACCATCTCGATCCCCGCGCGCTACGCCACACGCTCGAACTGCGCGATTTGCCGGGGCTGTATTGCGCAGGCCAGATCAACGGCACCACCGGCTATGAAGAAGCGGCTGCGCAAGGACTGGTCGCCGGGATGCATGCCGCTGCCGCCGTGCTGGGCCGCGATGGACCGGCGATTGATCGGGCCAACTCGTATATGGCGGTGATGATCGATGATCTGACCTTGCACGGGGTTTCCGAGCCATATCGGATGCTGACGGCCCGGGCCGAATACCGCTTGCGGCTGCGCGCAAATAATGCGGGGTCGCGGCTCACCCCGCTGGGTCTGTCGCTGGGCGCAGTTGGGCCAGAGCGGGCCGAGTGGTTCGCGCGCCGTGAGGAGGCCCGAGCCCGGCTTGATAACGAACTTGACCAGACAGTAACCGGTAACGAGATGGCCGTGGCTGGGCTACCAGTCCGTGCCGACATCGGACGCCTGCCCTTGCGCGAATGGCTGCGTTTTGGCGGTGTTGAGCTGGAGGCATTGCGCCCGTGGATCGCCGCCGCAGCCTTGGCGGATGCGGATATAGCCGCGGAAATGGCTGAGGATGCCGCCTATGCACCCTACCTTTCGCGGCAGGACAGCGAGCTGCGCGACCTGCGCGCGGGCGAGGCGCTGTCATTGGGAGATGACTTTCCTTATGATGCGATCCCCGGCCTTTCACGCGAAATGATCGAGCGGCTGAGCAAGGCCCGGCCGGCGACGCTGGCGGCTGCCGGCCGGGTGGCTGGGATTACGCCGGCTGCGCTGGCCGCACTGCTGGTCCATGCCCGGCGGCGCTCGGGCGAAAGCGGGTTGGCGGCATGATCCTGTCCGACGAGGCGGAGGCAAAGTCCTGGCTGCTTGACCTGCCCGAATGGGACGCATTAGCCGCCGAGCGGCTCGAGACCTTGACCGCCTTGCTGGCCGAAGAGAACGCCAAGCAGAACCTCGTTTCAGCGGCCAGTCTGCGCGCAGTCTGGCGGCGACACATTGCCGATTCGGCGCAGCTGCTCCGCTTTGTTCCACGTGAAACATCCTCGCCCTGGCTCGATCTGGGGACCGGAGCGGGATTTCCAGGTCTGGTGATCGCCGTGCTGCGCCCTGAATGCGCGGTGGTTATGGCCGAATCGCGCGGACGCCGAATTGAATGGCTTGAGCGGGTTGCTGCAACTCTCGGGCTCGCCAATGCCGAGATTGCCGGGGTGACAGTGGAAGCCCTACCCAAGCGCCCATTCCGCACCATTTCGGCACGGGCCTTTGCGCCGCTCCCTAAACTGCTTGAGCTATCCGCAGGCTTCTCCACAAGCGATACGGTCTGGCTGTTGCCGAAGGGGCGTTCCGCCCGGCAGGAACTGTCAGAGCTGAATGGCTGGAATCATGTGTTCCACGTGGAACAATCGCTGACCGACCCCGATTCGGGCGTGATTGTTGGCACTCTAGCGGGAAGAAAGGGCAGAAAAGCGTGATTCGGGTAGCGATCGCCAACCAGAAGGGCGGGGTGGGTAAGACCACCACGGCGATCAATATCGCCACCGCCATGGCCGCAACCGGCTGGAAGGTCCTGCTTATCGACCTTGATCCCCAGGGCAATGCTTCGACCGGGATCGGGATCGCCTCGGATGACCGCGAGCATAGCTCGTATGATCTGCTGGTTGATCAGATGCCGCTCAGCCAGTGCGTCGCGCCGACCCGAATCCCGGGGCTCGACATCATCCCGGCAACGGTCGACCTATCCGGCGCCGAGATCGAACTGGTTGCGGTCGAAAACCGCACGGATCGGCTGCGCACCGCGCTTTCGGGGCCAAGCCCTTACGATATCGCCTTTATCGATTGCCCGCCGTCGCTCGGGCTGCTGACGCTCAACGCGCTGTGCGCCGCCGATACTTTGCTGGTGCCGCTGCAGTGTGAGTTCTTTGCGCTCGAAGGATTGTCGCAATTGCTGTCGACGGTCGAGCGCGTGCAGCAGCGCTTTAACCCGGATCTGGGGATCATCGGGGTGGCGCTGACGATGTACGATCGGCGCAACCGGCTGACCGATCAGGTTTCCGACGATGTTCGCTCGTGCCTGGGCAATCTGGTGTTTGAAGCGGTGATCCCGCGCAATGTCCGGTTGTCCGAAGCGCCGAGCCACGGCCTGCCAGCATTGGTCTATGATCACACCTGTGCTGGCAGCAAAGCCTATATGGCGCTGGCCCGCGAACTGATTTCCCGCCTGCCCGAGAAAAGGAAGGCCGCATGAGCGACGACACTGTGACCCGTATTTCCAGCGCCAAACGCCCTGCGCTTGGCCGCGGACTTGGCGCTTTGCTCGGTGATTCCAGGCGCGAGGAGCCGTTGGTCACCCCTTCGCGGTCCCAGTCCGGATCGGGGGATGGCGCGACGCTTGGGCTCGCGATGCTGGCAGTGGCCGATATTGTGCCGCATCCCAGCCAGCCGCGCCGTCAGTTCACCGAAGAAGCCTTGGCCGAGCTGGCCGCCTCGATTGCTGCCCGTGGGGTGATTCAGCCCGTGATCGTGACCCCGTTCGGGCCGGGGCGCTGGCGATTGGTTGCTGGGGAGCGCCGCTGGCGGGCCGCACAGCGGGCGCAATTGCATGAAATTCCAGCGATTGTTCGTGAACTTGATGATCGCGAGATCACCGCACTGGCGCTGATCGAGAATCTCCAGCGCGAAGATCTCAATCCGATTGAAGAGGCGCGGGCCTACCACCGGCTGAGTGAAGGCGCCGATGGCCTTGAGGGGATGACCCAGTCTGAGATCGCCAAACTGGTCGACAAGAGCCGCAGCCATGTCGCAAATTTGCAGCGGCTGCTGGGCTTGCCGCCGCTGGTGATCGAACTGGTCGAGGAAGGCCGCCTGTCGATGGGCCATGCCCGCGCTCTGGTCGGGGTGGAAAATGCTTTGGCCATAGCCGAACTCGCGGTCGCCCGGCACCTGTCGGTGCGCGAGGTTGAGCGGATGGCCCGCAAGACCAGTGCGGCGCCATCAGTCCCGCGGCGTGCGCGCAGCGAGCGCGATTCGGGTGATGCTGCGGATATCGTCGCGGTCCAGAGCCATCTGGAGGAATTCCTCGGCCTGTCGGTGCGGATCAATACCGATGCCGACCCTCGATCGGGGGCGGTAACGATCCGATACCGCACTCTCGATCAACTCGATCTGATTTGCCAACGCCTGACGGGCGGGGGAATCTAGCGGTTTTCCCGGATAAGGCGTTAAGAAACGGGGCTTTTGCGTTAACCACAATCAAAAGCAAAGATTGAACACAGTGTTCCTACTTAGGGTCCTGCGAATGGGGGGTATGCCGGCCATTCGGGTAGCGTCAACGAGCGCTGCCGGCACCTAAGTCTTGAAGGGACCAGATTACTATGCGCAAATTGCTTCGCCTCGCTGCTGTCGGCGCCATCGCCGCCGCTTCGTTCGCCACTTCGGCTCAGGCCGCCACCACCGCTTCGGCCTCAGCCAACGCTGAAGTGCTGAGCTCGCTGACTGTCGTGTCGACGGCTGACCTGCAGCTCGGCCAGATCGCTGCCAACACCGGCGGCACTGTCACCGTTAACGCCGATTCGACCGTTGCTTCGACCGGCGCGCTGATCTCGACCGGCACGCGTTCACCGGCCGCTTTCGACGTGATCGGCTCGCCTAACTCGATGATTATCGTGACCCTACCTGTGGCGCCGGTTGATCTGACCCGCGTGAGCGGCACAGAAACCATGTCACTCGGCGGTTTCAACACCACTCCGAACGGCGCGTTTCAGCTCGACAACGCTGGCGCCGGCAACTTCACCGTTGGCGGCACACTGACTGTGGGTAGCGGTCAGGTTCCGGGCAACTACACCGGCACCTTCTCGGTCTCGGTCGAGTACCAATAAGCACTTCACACCCCCACAGGGTGTAAAGGCAGGGGCCGCATCCGCTTTGCGCGGGTGCGGCCCTCTCTCGTTGTGGGCGGCGGCATTACCGTTAGCCGAAAGTTAACCTTGTTTTCCTAGACCCATAGGGAACTTACCGGGGATCCGATTCACCCTCCGGTCAACATTCCTGAGGGGACTCCATGATCCAGCTGCCCGCCATTCGCCGTATCGCGCTGTGTGCTGCCGCCCTGACCTGTGCCGTAAGTGCGCTTCCGGCCCGGGCCCAGGGCGACCTGCTGGTCGCGCCGACCCGCGTGGTGATCAACGGCGGCGGCGGCGCTGAAGTGGTGCTCAGCAATATCGGCGACAAGCCAGCGACATATCGGATCTCGCTCGAACTGCGGCGGATGGACGAAACCGGCGACTTCAATGAAGTGGCTGAAGCCGATGCCAATTCCGGTGAACGCACCGCGCTGGACATGATTCGTTATGCTCCGCGGCGCGTGACTTTGTTGCCGGGTCAGCCCCAAGCGGTGCGGATTTCGGTTCGCCCGCCCGAGGGCCTGCCGGACGGCGAATACCGCGTACACATGAACTTCCGCGCTGTGCCAAGCGCCGATCCAGTCGAAGCGGCTGCTTCCGATCCGGCCCAGGCCACCGGGGTCTCGATTAAACTGGTCCCGGTCTACGGCATCACCATCCCGGTATTCGTGCGCAAGGGGCGGCTTGAAGGGCAGGCCACCTTGGGCGCGGCGCAAGTAGTCCGGTCTGATGACGGCGCTTTCATCGAACTCGACATGGGCCGCAGCGGCACTCGCTCGGTCTATGGCGAGATCACCGGCAAGGACGCGCAGGGCAAAGAGGTATTTTCGATCCGCGGCGTGGCAATCTATTCCGAAGTGACCCGCCGCAAGGCGCGGATCCCACTCAACGCCGAGCAACTCGCCCTGCTCAAAGGCCGAGTCAAGATCCAGTACCGTGAACTGCCCGAAAACGGCGGCGCGCTGCTTGCCGAAACTACCGCGACTTTCCCGTAAACCACTGAACGCAAACAGGCATTTGATCGGCTTGACGTCATGAAGCGCTGGCTCTCTCAAACGGTAAAAGCCGTCGCACTGGTTGCGGCGGGCTTTGCTGTTTGGGCTGCGCCAGCGCAGGCTGAGGCGTGGAAAGCCAATGATGACGA
>VFKS01000479.1 GCA_009885425.1 Novosphingobium sp. | reverse complement strand
TTCGCGTGAGGCAAGCGCGGTGATCAGCCGGCTCTGCGCCGGTTCATCGTCGATCAGCATCAACAGGCGCTGTTCGATCTCCGCCATAACCTCGTCGTATTCCCCCGTGAGTTCAGACAACCCGCATAAGCAAATTGGGTAAAGACCCGATTAAGGCTGCGGATTGGACCAATTTCCCCGTTGAGCAAGCGGGCTTTGAACGATAGAGACCCGGCTCGAATTCAACCCGCAACGATAGGGAAGCAAACGATGGCCAGCGGTAACGACATGAAAGCACACGAATCTACCTTTGCAGGCTTTACCGGCCTGGTGAAATGGAGTGCAATTGTGACTGCACTGATCACCGCGTTCACTATCTACATGATTTCGAACTAAGCCCCGCTGCCGGTGCGGATTGCAGTTCTGAAAGAGACCGCAGCCGGGGAAACCCGGGTTGCGGCCAGCCCGGAAACGGTGAAGAAGTTCATCGCCTTGGGCGCCAGCGTTGCGGTTGAAGCCGGTGCGGGCGCGGGTGCCTCGATCAGCGACGCCGAATTCGCCGCTGCCGGGGCCGAAGTGGTGAAGGCCGCAGCCAAAGGCGCGGATATCGTGCTGGGCGTGCAGGGCCCTGATCCCAAGGCGCTGAAAGGCGCGAATGCCGGGGCGTGGATTGTCGCAGGACTTGATCCATTCGGCCAGCGGGCCCGGATTGACGAATACGCCAAGCTGGGGTTTGAAGCGCTGGCGATGGAATTCATGCCGCGCATCACCCGCGCGCAGAGCATGGACATCCTCTCCAGCCAGTCGAACCTGTCGGGCTATAAAGCCGTGATTGAGGCGGCGAACGCCTATGGCCGCGCGTTCCCGATGATGATGACTGCGGCGGGCACTGTCTCCGCCGCAAAGGCTTTTGTGATGGGCGTTGGCGTCGCCGGCCTGCAAGCGATCGCCACCGCGCGGCGCTTGGGCGCACAGGTTTCGGCCACGGATGTGCGCTCTGCGACCAAGGAACAGATCCAGTCGCTTGGCGCCAAGCCGATCTTTGTCGAGAATGTCGCCGGGATCGAAGGCGAAGGCGCGGGCGGCTATGCCACCGAAATGAGCGCCGAATACCAGCAGGCCCAGGCCGAGCTGGTTTCTGCGCACATCGCCAAGCAGGATATTGTCATCACCACCGCCTTGATCCCGGGCCGGGCCGCGCCAAGGCTAGTGTCGGACGCGCAGATCAAGACGATGAAGCCCGGCAGCGTGATTTTCGATCTGGCGGTGGCACAAGGCGGGAATGTTGAGGGATCGAAGGCGGATGAAGTCGTGGTCAAACACGGCGTCAAGATCATCGGCTGGTCCAACACCCCGGCGCATCTGGCCGCAGACGCCTCGGCGCTATACGCGCG
>VFKS01000369.1 GCA_009885425.1 Novosphingobium sp. | reverse complement strand
TAGAACCCGACCAGCCCCTGGAACGGACCGGCATCGACCAGCACCTGAACTTCCTGGCTGAACTGCTTGTTGAAATAGAACCCGGGAACATCGACGTCGACCGCGGGAAGCGCATCGAAATCGATCGGGGTGGCCGAATCGTCCTTGCGATAGGATGTGATCGACCGGAAGGTCAGCCAGTCATTGGGCTGGGCTTCCAGGAACAGCGAGACGCCATAGGCCTCAACCCGCTGCTTGGGATCGGTCAGCCCGCCGCGGGTGTCATAGACATTGGCCAGCACCGGTGCGCCGGTGCGCAGGCTCGGGATCAGCCGGTGGCCGCCGCGCGGGTTCGACTTGTCGAGCGTGTAATCGCCTGAAAGCCGCGCGAAGATGCCGTTGCCATGAACCTCGAGCGTACCGCGCGCAGCCAGCACATCCTTGTTGTAGTTTTCAAGGCCCGTGGTCAGGTTGGTGCCGAACCCGTCGCGGGTCAGCCGGGCGACCGCAGCGCCGGCCCGCAGTACACCGTCACTGGTGATCGGGGTGCTGACGCTGACCACACCGTCGATCTGGTTGTAGCTGCCATAGGTGGCGCGGGCTGAGAGGTGCGGCTTGTCGTCGAGCCGCTTGGTCACATACTTGATCGCGCCGCCCACGGTGTTGCGGCCATAAAGCGTGCCCTGCGGTCCGCGCAGCACTTCGATCCGCTGGACATCATAGATATCGAGCACGGCCGCCTGCGGACGGTTGAGGTAAACATCGTCGAGGTAGATCCCAACGCCCTGTTCAAAGCCCGACACCGGGTCCTGCTGGCCGACGCCGCGGATAAAGGCGGAGAGGGTGGAATTGGTCGCGCGGCTCGATTCGAGCGTGACGTTGGGAACGGTTTCGGCGACCGCGGTGATATCCATAGCGCCCCGGGCAGCCAGCTGATCGCCCGAAATCGCGCTGATCGCTATCGGCACGTCGATCAGGTTTTCTTCGCGGCGGCGGGCGGTGACAATGATTTCGCCCGAATCGGCCTCAGTGGCGGCTTCCTGAGCCATCGCCGGAGCGGCAGTGAGGCCTACAAAAGCGCTGGCAATCAGCGAAGCACGGCACAACAGATCGGTCTTACGCATGGGTCATTCCCTCCCAGTGAACTAACCGCCTGCGCGCTTTGGCAGCAGGCTTGTGAGCCTCCTATATAATAGTTGAACCAACTTTCAACTTTGTTATGCTTGCATGGGTGATGGGAAGAGGTGATTAGTGGCGAAACGTGGCACGGCAGCAACAGTGGCAGCTGGCAAAAGGGGGAAGCGAGTGGACGCTGTCAGCAGCGCTGAAGGACCGCGCGAGCCGCGCACCGAGCGCGGGCGCCGGACCCAGCGCGCGATCCTCGATGCCGC
>VFKS01000180.1 GCA_009885425.1 Novosphingobium sp. | reverse complement strand
TTCGTGGTCGATTCTGAGCCTTACCAGATCCAGATAGCGCAGGCCGATGCAGCGATCGCATCTGCGCAGGCCAATGCCACGGCGCTGGCCAGTTCTTCGGCGATGTCGGGTGCGGATATTGCCGCCGCGCGCGAAGATATCGGTTATGCCCAGGCAAATTTTGAGCGGCAGAAGGCTCTGTGGACCCGCGGTTTCACCACCAAGGCCACCTATGAAGCTGCGCTGCACCAACTTGCACAGGCGCGCGAAGAGCTGAAGCTGGCCGAGGCGAAACAAACGGAAGCCCGAGCCAAGCTTTCAACCGGGGCACAGGTCCCCGGCGTGCTTCCCGCGATTGCCGCAGCGCAGGCCCAGCGCCAGGCCGCGCAATTGAATCTGGACCGTACTGTGGTCAGGGCGCCGATCTCGGGCCGGATCACTCAGGCCGATCGCCTGCTGCCGGGACAGGAACTTGTTACGGGTCTGCCGGTGGTGACCATCGTTGCCAGTTCGCAAAGTTACGTCGAAGCCAATTTCAAGGAAACCGATCTGGCCAAAATGCAGGTTGGTCAGCCCGCCAGGATTGAATTCGATGCCTATCCAGACATCGAATTGAAGGGGCACGTTGCGTCGATCGGCGCGGGCACCGGTAGCGAGTTTTCGGTGCTTCCGGCCCAGAACGCGACGGGCAACTGGGTCAAGGTGACGCAGCGGGTACCGGTGCGGATCGCCATCGATCAGTCGAGCCCGCGGCAGTTGATCGCCGGACTCTCCAGCCACATCACCGTCTTTGTCGACGGTCGCCGCCGCTAGGGGCGGTCGGAGTGGCCAAGTCACCAGCGGGCCAGATCCCGGCCGCAGCAATCGCAGACGTTGCCGCACTGCCAGTGCGCAGCGCTGGTCTGGTGGTGTTTGGCATCATGACTGCCTCGCTTCTCCAGATCCTCGATACAACGATTGCCAATGTCGCCATCCCGCACATGCAATCCGCGCTTGGCGCGACGCCTGACGAGGTTAGCTGGGTTCTGACCAGCTACATTCTGGCCACCGCCGTAGGGATTCCGCTGACCGGCTGGCTGTCCGACCGGATCGGATCGCGCCGCCTGTTCATTCTGTCGACGGCGGGCTTTGTGCTCGCGTCGATGCTGTGCGGGATGGCGCAGAATATCACCCAGATGGTCCTGTTTCGGGCCTTGCAGGGCCTATCAGGCTCGTTCATTTCCCCGCTCAGCCAGGCTGCGATGCTCGATATCAACCGTCCTTCGCGCCAGCCACAGATGATGGCGATCTGGGGGATGGGGATCATGGCTGGGCCAATTCTCGGTCCGATTTTGGGTGGGTGGCTGACCGAGAACTGGAATTGGCGCTGGGTGTTTTACGTCAACGTTCCGCTGGGCATCGTCGCACTGGTAATCCTAATTGCCGAACTGCCATCGCGGTCGATCATCAAGAAGCGATTTGATCTGTTCGGCTATGCGATGATCGCGCTGGCGATTACCGCGCTGCAACTGATGCTTGATCGCGGCAACCATGTTGATTGGTTCGAATCCCTCGAAGTTTGGGTTTATGCACTCGTGCTGATTTGCGCGACATGGATGGGTGCAGTGCATTTCATCACCACCCCGAACGCGACTTTGTTCAACGCGGCGCTGTTCGCCAATCGAACCTTCTTGGTCGCCTTCTTCTTCATGATCGCGATGGGCGTGGTGATGTTTGCGTCGATGGCATTGATGGCACCGATGCTGCAGCACCTGTTTGGCTATTCGGTGATCGGAACCGGCTGGGCCTTGATGCCGCGCGGTCTGGGAACCTTGATCAGCATGCAGCTGTCGGCGATACTGGTCCGCCGCGGAGTTGATCCACGCCGGATAATTGTGCTCGGCTTTGTGTTGATGGCCGTCTCATTCTGGCAGATGTCGGGCTGGTCGCTGGAGGTTGACCAGCGGCAGATCTTTGTCACCGGCTTCTTGCAGGGGCTGGGACTGGGCCTGCTGTTCATTCCGATCAACACTACTGCTTTCAACACTCTTCCGCCCGAACTTCGGACCGAAGGATCGAGCCTGCTAAACCTCTCGCGTTCGCTCGGGGCATCGATCGGGATTGCCGTGACGACGGCCTTGCTGGCGCGAAACCTACAGACCAGCCATTCCGATTTGGCAGCGCACGTCACGGCTTCTATGACCAACCTGATCGATCTTTCGACCACCGACCGGTTCCAGCAGATCGGTACGACGGTCCTCACTATGGTCGATGCAGAGGTCAATCGTCAGGCTGCGATGATCGCTTACATCGATAATTACTACCTGATGATGTGGCTCAGCCTGATCGTGATGCCACTGGCCCTGGTGATGCGCAGGCCTGCCAAAGTTGAACTGCTCAAGGGTGACGCACCGGATTGATGGCGGGAAGGGCGAACTAGCGCTTGCTTGGTGACCCGCAGGCCGAAATACTGCATCGCACAGCGGCGAATCCAAATGGGTTCCGACGCACGGAGAGTTGAATGGGAATGCTTGAGGGCAAGGTTGTTGCGATAACCGGCGCTGGTCGCGGTGTAGGGCGCGAGATTGCATTACTCTGTGCAGCCCACGGCGCCGCGGTGCTCGTAAACGATCCCGGCGTTGGTGGAGGCGGAGAGGGCGGCGATGCCGGGCCGGCGCAGCAGACCGTGGACGATATCATTGCGGCGGGCGGAAAGGCCTATGCCAATCTCGCCTCTGTCGCGGACCCTGTCGCGGCAAACTCGATCATCGAAGACGCGGTTCAGCGGTTCGGACGGATCGATGCGGTGGTCAACAACGCCGGGATCCTGCGCGATGCGATCTGGCACAAAATGAGCCACGAGGATTGGCGCGCGGTGATCGACGTCAACCTCAACGGCCCGTTCAACGTCTGCAAAGCCGCGACGCCCTATTTCCGCGAACAGCAGAGTGGCAGCTTCATCCACTTCACCTCGACCTCTGGCCTGATCGGCAACATCGGTCAGGCCAATTACAGCGCGGCCAAGCTCGGCCTGGTGGCGCTGTCGCAATCGATCGCGCTTGATATGGCCCGCGTCGGCGTGCGCTCGAACTGCATCGCCCCGTTCGCGTGGAGCCGGATGACCGCCTCGATCCCGGCCGAAACGCCCGAAGCGCAGCAGCGGGTCGAGCGGCTCAAGACAATGAGCGCCGACAAGATCGCGCCGCTGGTGGTTTATCTCGCCTCCGATGCCTCAAAGAACGTCTCCAACCAGATCTTCTCGGTCCGTAAGAACGAGATTGTGCTCTACAACAAGCCGCGCCCGGTCCGTTCGATGACGAAGGTTGAGGGCTGGACGCCTGAAAGCATCGCTGACGAGCTGATCCCGGCGTTCCGCCCGAGCATGGCCCGCGCCGATGAGGTTTCGGCCCACGTATTTCCCTACGATCCGATCTAAGGCTAGGCCCATGGACAACGACATCTTTGACCAGTTCATCGATCAGCTCCAGCGCTACGTCCGCGAGCGGCTGATCCCGGCCGAACGTGCGGTAATCGAGGCGGACCGGATCCCCGACGATATCCTGGCCGAAATGCGTGACATGGGCCTGTTCGGGCTGACCATCCCCGAAGAATACGGCGGCGCGGGGATGAATATCACGCAATATGCCCGGACCATCCACGTCCTGTCCTATGCCATGCCGGCCTTTCGCTCGATCATCTCGATCAACATCGGGATGGTCTGTTCGGCGCTGAAGAATGGCGGCACTGATGCCCAGAAAGCCGAATGGCTGCCGCGGCTGGCAGCGGGCGAGATCGCTTGTTTCGGCCTGACCGAGCCGGGTTCGGGTTCGGATTCGGCGGGCATGCAGACGACTGCGGTGCGCAGCGGCAACGGCTGGGTGCTCAATGGCACCAAGCGCTACATCACCAATTCGCCGTTCGCGAAACTGGCGCTGATCATGGCCCGCACCTCCAAGGAAGCCCTGCCGAAGAACGCCCACGTTTCGGCCTTTCTGGTGCCGACTGATACACTGGGTGTCAGCATTGGTTCGTCCGACAAGAAGATGGGCCAATCGGGTAGCCACATCGCCGATGTGATCCTTGAGGACGTGGCGCTCCCGGCCGATGCCATGCTCGGCACCGAAGAAGGCAAGGGCTTTGGCTTTGCCATGCAGAGCCTCGACAATGGCCGGATTTCGGTCGGCGCGATGGCCACGGCAATGGCCCGCCGCGCGCTCGATTCTGCTCTGGGTTATGCCAACGAGCGCAAGGCCTTTGGCGAGCCGATCGCCAACTTCCAGCTGATCCAGCAAATGCTGGCTGAGAGCGACACCGAAATCTACGCCGCCGAATGCATGATGGCCGATGTCACCGCGCGCGCCGATGCGGGCGAAAATGTGCTGCGCAAAGCCGCCGCGTTCAAGGTCTTCGCCAGCGAGATGTGCGGCCGGGTAGTTGACCGGGTGGTGCAGATCTACGGGGGGGCGGGTTATCTTGCCGAATACGATGCCGAGCGGTTTTTCCGCGATGCGCGGGTGCTGCGGATTTATGAAGGCACCACGCAGATCCTTCAGCTCCAGATTGCCAAGCACATGCTGCGCGAATGGGCGGCGCGGTAGATGTACGATATCCTCTCAGGCCTTAAGATCATCGAGGTTTCCAGCTTCGTCGCGTCGCCCACCGCTGGGCTTTATTGCGCGCAGTTCGGGGCCGAGGTGGTGCGGATCGATCACACGGCGGGTGGGCTCGATTACGATCGCTACATGATGACCGCCGAAGGGCGTTCGCTGTCATGGGAAAACCTCAACCGCGCCAAGAAAAGCGTGGCGCTCGATTTGCAGTCGGATGAGGGCCGCGAACTGGCGGCCGAGCTGGTTCGCGCGACCGGGCAGATGATTACCAACCTTCCGCTCAACAGTTTCCTCTCGCACACCAAGCTGGCCGAAGGGCGGGCCGACCTGGTTTCGGTGCGGATCATGGGCTGGCACGATGGCCGCCAAGCGATGGACTTCACCGTCAATGCCGCCAGTGGCTATCCGCTGATGACCGGGCCCGAGGAATGGGACGCCGCCAATGCTCCGCCGGTCAATCAGGTGCTGCCCGCCTGGGACTTCATCACCGGAGCCTATTGCGCTTTTGCGTTGCTTGCGGGCCTGCGCCACCGTGATGCAACCGGGCAAGGGATCGAAATGCGCGTGCCCTTGGGCGACGTCGCCATCGGAACCATGGCAAATGCCGGGGCGATGGCCGAAATGCTTTACCGCGGCGGTGACCGGGAACGGCTCGGCAATGCGATCTGGGGTGCATTTGGCCGCGATTTCGTCAGCCGCGATGGCAAGCGCTTCATGGTTGCGGCGCTGACGCCAAAACAGTGGAAGGCCACGGTAGAGGCCTTTGGCATGTCGGCTGAAGTGGCGACGCTCGAAGCCCAATTGGGCGTCAGCTTCATCGCCAGCGATCACCACCGCTTCGTAAACCGGCACCAGTTGTTCGACCTGTTCCAACAGGCCGCCAGCCAGTTCGACTATGCCGATCTTGCCATCCGGCTGACCAAGGCCGGCGCCACGTTTGAACGCTATCGGACCATGTTTGAAGCGGCCAATGATCCCGAACTGGTGGCGGACAACCCGCTGTTTGGGCCATCACCCATCAACCCCAGCGGGTTCAGCTATCCCGCCACCCGCTCGTTCGCCAACATCCCAGAGCAGGCTGTCGGAGACCC
>VFKS01000245.1 GCA_009885425.1 Novosphingobium sp. | reverse complement strand
GCGCAACGCGCCGGGCCGAGACCGGTCGGGACGTAGCGCAGCCTGGTAGCGCATCACACTGGGGGTGTGGGGGTCGGAGGTTCGAATCCTCTCGTCCCGACCAATTTTTCTGGCTCCAACACTGGTTCCTGTCAGGCCCTAACGCCCGGTCCAGTTCGGCGCGCGCTTTTCCGCAAAGGCGCGCGGGCCTTCGCGGGCATCGTCGCTGGACTGCCATGCCTCAAATGCGGCCCAACCGGGTTGCGCGCGCATCGCAGATTGCACATCGGGTTCAGCGAGACCGAGCCGGACCAGTTCTTTCGAAGTGCGCACCGACATCGGCGAAGCGCGCAGAATATCGGCCGCCCAGCGCGCTCCGGCAGCGCCCAGCACCGCATCGGGAACCGCCTCGGTTACGAACCCCATTCGCTCGCCTTCTTTGGCGCTTACCCGGCGCGAGGCGAGAATCATGCCCATCGCCTGCTTGATCGGCACCGACCGCGCCAGCCGGTGTAGTCCTCCGCCCAAGGCAACCGCGCCGACCAGCGGTTCGGGCAGCGCAAACACCGCGCTTTCGGCGGCGATGATGATGTCACAGGCCAGAGCCAGCTCAAATCCGCCGCCCATCGCAAGGCCATTGACCACGGCGATGAACGGCTTGGGGCAATCGAACCGCTCGATCAGTCCGGCATAGCCGTGGGGTGGATAGTCGCGCCGCCCTTCGGCGACGACAGCTTTCAAGTCTGTCCCGGCGCAAAACGCGCGCCCCTCGCCGGTGATCACGCACAGCTGTTCATCCGGCGCGGCGGCAAAGGCGTTGAAGGCTTCCTCCAGTTCGCAATGCATATCGGCGTTGATCGCGTTGAGGACTTCGGGCCGGTTGAGCGTGATCGTCCGGACCCCGCCTGCCGCTTCACTCCGGATAAATCGCATCGCAATCACCTCTCCCAGTTTGTGCCAGTTCAGTTCCACATCCGGCTGCATCAGGCCAGTCCCAACAGGATTTTCCTACACGCGCCAATTTGGTTATGTGGCCTGTTCCTTACCCTCCCAAGGAGCATTCCCATGGCACTACTCGAAGCTCTGATTGGCCCTATCGCAGCGCTGATCGACAAAGTAATTCCCGACAAGGCCCAGCGCGACAAAGCGAAGCTGGAGCTGTTGCAATTGCAAGGTTCACAAGACCTCGCTGAAATAAACGCGCGGCTAGCCGCAATCGTTGCCGAAGCCAATTCGCACGATCCCTGGACCAGCCGGGCTCGGCCCAGCTTTCTCTACGTAATGTATGTGCTGCTGCTGTGGGCCCT
>VFKS01000458.1 GCA_009885425.1 Novosphingobium sp. | reverse complement strand
TGCACCGATTCAATCCCGAAACGACCGGGCGAGGTGATGCTATCTTCCAGATTATAGCGAACCAGCGCCTGATAGCGCTTGGCCGCTGCGCCCAGACTGGCGGCGGGAATGCCATTGACCCTTTGTAACCAAACGCGATTGCGGGCCAGCCCGGCACGGCGCTCAGCGGCGGTCGGCGGGGACAGTTTTGAACGCAAGTGCGCCAGCTTGCCCTTGTCGAGCCCCAGTATCGTGGCGAATTCGGGAGAACGTGCGATCGAATCTGCGAACATCGCATCGAGCAGGCCCAGCAGCGCCTTGTCCCCGCGCGCCGACGCGCCTTTCGCAAAGGTGGGATCCGCCGCCAGCGCCAGTGCAATGGCTCCGCTTGAGGCCAAAAAATCGCGCCGATCCATGTCAGTCTCCCATGCAAATATCCTGATCAGCGAACCATGAACCGGCGCGGCGTTATCCTGCAAGCCCTTCGACCAGCCGCTCCACCGCTTCGACGAGCGTCAGGCTATCCGGTAGTAACCCGCCACCCGGTCAAGCGCGAGGCGCAGCACTAGCTTGCCGCTACGCACCGGCCAGCCGAGCGCCCGTTCGGCATCGGGCAGGCCTTCTCCGGCGCAGACCACGCGCCACAGGATATCGGACAGCCCCGGCCCGGCAATATTCACGGCGCCGTCGAACCGCTGGCGCGCTGCGATCTGGCGTTCGCTGCTGTTCAGACCCGGTTCGCCACCGCCCTGCACCCGCACCGGATCCCAACGCATGGTTACGCTTGGTGCGAGTTGGGCTCGCTCAAAGTCACGGCGCAGGCATTCTCCGGCGGCAAACTGGGCATCGGTTAAATGGCCACGCGCGTGCAGCCAGGATAGCGGGCTTTCGGCGAGGTTGACGGTGACCGAGCGCCCGCCCTTGCGCGGCGGGCCATTGCCCGGTCCATCGCTGGTTAATTCGCGTTCTACCAGATGGCGCTGCATGGCTTTCCCCTAGGCTGCTCTCGATGCGAATCGCCTTGCCAAAAGGGATGCCTTGTAGGAAAGAAGAAAACCAATTTGGTTAGTTGAGGTCGCCACATGATCAACCGCATCCGCGATATCCGCCGCGAGAAGAAGCTGACTCTGGCGGACGTTGGTGCGCGCTGCAAGCCAGCTACGACAGCGCAGACCATCGGGCGGCTGGAAACCGGGACCCGGCAATTGTCGCTCGCCTGGATGAACCGGATCGCCGCCGCGCTGGGGGTGGAACCGGAACTGCTGGTGCGCTCAGACGGCGGCGAGCAGCCCCGCTATGTCGCGCGGCTGACTGCCGATGGCGCCGAAGCCCTGCCCGCGCCGCGCGATGCGATCCTGCCATCGAGGTTGGGCGGCAATGAGCCATTGGTAGTTCTGGCGATCGAAGCGCCCGCCGGGCTATACCGCGCCGGCGATCAGGTCTGGCTGCGCCAACACGGGCCTGATGGCTTTGCCAAACTGCTCAACCGCGACGTACTGGTGCCGCGTTCTGGCGGGCGGTTCGCCTTCGGGCGGATGATTGACCGCGACGACGCGCGTGTCGCCGTGCTGCCGCCCGATCCCGGCCAACGCCAGATCGTGATCGACAATCCGGCCTGGGTCGCCGCCGCCGAAATGCTGGTCCGCCCGCTGTGAACAAGCTGCGGGTGCTGAGCCTCAGCACACTTTATCCCAATGACCGGACGCCCAACTTCGGAGTCTTCGTTGAGCGCCAAATGCAAGCGGTGGTGAAACGCGGCGGTATCGATCTGGTGATGGTCAATCCGCTCGGCATCCCGCCGTTCCCGCTTGGCCTGCACCCGCGCTATGCCGCGCTCAAGGACCTACCCGCAGAGGAACTGCGCGGCGGCGTGCAAGTGCTGCGCCCGCAGTTCACGCTGATCCCCGGAATCGGCGCGCGGTTTAACGCCGGGGCTGAGGCACGGGCAGTGTTGCCACTGGCCCACCGCCTTCATGAGGAGGCGCCGTTTGACCTGATCGACGCGCAGTTCTTCTATCCCGATGGACCCGCCGCTGTTGAAATCGGTAAAGCGCTGCGCCTGCCGGTTAGCATCAAGGCACGCGGGGCTGATATTCACCATTGGGGCAAGGACCCGGCCACGGCCAAGCAAGTCCTCGCGGCTGGTCGGGCCGCGCAGGGCCTGCTCGCGGTGGCGGGCGGTCTAGCCGATGATATGGCTGCGCTCGGCATGGATCGGGCCAAAATCACTCTCCACCGCACCGGGCTAGATGCCGACCTGTTCCGACCCTATGACCGCAAAATGTGCCGCGACCAGCTAGACCTGCCGCGAGGTGTCCCGGTGCTGGTGACCGTCGGCGCGCTGATCCCGCGCAAGGGCCAGAAGTATGTGATCGAGGCGCTGGCTTTGCTGCCCGATGCAATCCTGCTGCTGGTCGGAACCGGCGCTGACGAAGCCGCGCTGAAAAGCATGGCCGAACGGCTGGGTGTCGCCGATCGAGTTCGCTTTTTGGGCGCCATCCCGCACAGCGAGCTGCCAATTGTGCTCAACGCGGCCGATGTTTTCGTGCTGCCTACTGCCAGCGAAGGCCTCGCCAATGCCTGGGTTGAGGCGCTGGCCTGCGGGACCCCGGTAGTGACCACCCCGATCCCCGGCGCGGCCGAATTGCTGACCGATCCAACTTGGGGCAAGATGGTTGCCCGCGACAAGTTGGCAATTGCCATTGCCGTGGGCCAATTGCTTACCGAACGCCCCGAACCAGAGACAGTCTGCGCCGCGGTTGCCGGCTATAGTTGGACCGCCAACGCCGGGGCGTTGGTCGATCACTGGCGCAAATTGGCCGACGCCTAGGCGGTCGCCTCGCGCGCCATCCGCTCCTGCCGCTCGACCGCGCTCTCGACGGGCACGAAGCTCGACGAAGTGACCTTCAGCCAGATCAGGATCGGCGCGGCCATATAGACCGAGCTGTAAGTCCCGACGAAAATCCCCAGCGTGATTGCAGCGGTAAAGCCGAAGATCACCGGCGGTCCGAGCAGCAGCAGCGCCAGCAGCGTGATCAGCACCGAAAGTGAGGTCACGATCGTTCGGCTCAGCGTTTCGTTGACCGACAGATCGAGCAGTTCGGGCATCGGCATGCGGCGATATTTTTTCAGGTTCTCTCGAATCCGGTCATAGACCACGATCGTATCGTTGAGCGAATAGCCGATCAGCGTCAGGATCGCGGCGACGATGTTGAGATCGAACTCCATCTGGGTGATTGCGAACATTCCCAACGTCACCGAAACGTCGTGCACCAAGGCGAACAACGCACCGACCCCGAACTGCCATTCGAACCGAATCCAGATGTAGATCGAAATCGCGATCATCGCCGCCAGTAGTGCCAAACCGCCAGACCTGCCCAGCTCTTCGGAAACCTTGCCCGAAACCGAATCCACCCCGTCGATCCGGGCATCGGGATGCTCGGTCTTGATCGTCGCAGTGATCTTTTTGGCCATGTTGTCTGCCAAAGCGGTATCCTGCTGTGACCCTTCGGGCAGTTTCATCCGGATTGAAACTTCGTTGGGTTTGCCAAATTGCTGGATGATCGGCTCGCCAAAGCCGAGCTTTGCCACGCTTTCGCGCAATTCGGCCACCGGTGCGGTCGGGCTTTGGACATAGGTCACCCGGATCATCTGACCGCCGATGAAATCGACGCCCAGGTTCAGGCCCTTGGTCAGGATCAGCCCCCACGAAGCCAGGATCAGAATGACGCTGATCACATAGAACGGCACCCGCCAGCGCAGAAACTTGATGTCGGTGTTGTCGGGAATGAGCTTGAGAAGTTTCATGGCGCGCAATCCCTTACAGCACGATATCGTTGGGGCGAACGCGGCGCAGATAGCCTGCCACCCACATCCGGGTCAGCCACACGGCGGTAAACACCGAAGTACCGATCCCGATGATCAAAACGATCGCGAACCCGCGGACCGGTCCCGATCCGATCAGGAACATCAGCACGGCGGCGATAATGTTGGTGATGTTGGCGTCAAAAATCGCGCGGCTGGCTTCCTTGTAGCCCACCTCGACCGCCTGAACGACCTTGCGGCCTCGCGCCCGTTCTTCGCGGATTCGTTCGTTAATCAGCACGTTGGCGTCGACCGCCGCGCCGATCGTCAGCACGAAGCCGGCGATCCCCGGCAGGGTCAACGTGCCGCCGATTAGCGCAAGAATGCCCAGGATCATCACCGCATTGATGATCAGCGCGATATTGGCGTAAAACCCGAACCGGCCATAGGTCAGGAAGATGAACAGCATCAGCGCCAGCGTGCCGACACCGAATGCGATCATCCCCTTGCGGATCGAATCCGCACCGAGATCCGGGCCGACCGAGCGCTCTTCAACCACCTTGAGATCAACCGGCAAAGCCCCTGAAACCAGCGAAGTCGCCAGCTGCTTGGCGCTTTCGCTGGTAAAGCTGCCCGAAATCCGCGCCTGCCCGCCCAGGATTGGTTCTTGAATGTTGGGGGCAGATAGCACTTTGCCATCCAGAATGATTGCAAACGGCTTGTTGACGTTTTCGGTGGTCAGCCGGGCGAATTTGGCCCCGCCGGCCTGATCGAAGGTGATCTGGACCACTGGCTCGTTGGTCTGTTGATCGTTGCTGGGCTGGGCGTCGGTCAGCTGATCGCCTTTGACCCCGCCGTAGCGCTTGACCGCCAGCCGCCCGGTGCCGTCCTTTTCAGGATTGGCCCATGGCACCAGCTCTGATCCGGCGGGCGCAATGCCCTGCGCGACGAGCGCCGGATCGGCCGACAGATCGACCAGCTTGAATTCCAGTTTGGCGGTCTGCCCCAGCAACGCCTTCAGCGCCGCCGGATCGCTCAATCCCGGAACCTGCACCACGATCCGGTTCTCACCCTGACGGATGATTGTCGGCTCGCGCGTGCCCATCCCGTCGATCCGCTTGCGGACCACATCGGTGGCCGAATCCATCGCCATGCTCTGCGCCTGCTTGATCCCGGCGTTGGTCGGCGCGAGCACTATCTTGCCCGCGTCGATCTTGAGATCCCAGTCGCGCTGGCCCGACATCGAGGCGCCGCTGGTCAACGTTTGCAGAACTTCGCGGGCGGCCTCACCCTTGGTCGGATCGGTGACCATGAAACTAACAGTGCCGTCTTTAGTCGAAATATCGCCGATCTCGATTTTGGCCTGACGCAGACGGTTGCGGACATCTTCGGCCATCGTGTCGAGCCGTTGCCGGCGGATCTGATCGGCGCTGGCTTCGAGCAGGATATGACTGCCGCCGGCCAGGTCGAGCCCCAGATTGACCTTGGGATCGATCAGCCGGGCCGGCCATTGCAGGCCCGAAACCGCGAAAATCGATGGCATCGCCGCCAAGCAGCAGGCCAGGGTCAGCAGCCACAGCGAAATCCGCTTCCAGGCGGGGAAATCGAGCATGATAAGGCTTTCAGATCAATCGTTGGCGGGCGTCGTGCCGACGGGCGGCACGACATCGGCCAGAGTCGACTTGACCGCCTTGACGCGGATGTTGGGGCCCAGCTCCAGCTCGGCATAGTGATCGTCAACTTTGATCACCTTGGCCAGCAGACCGCCACCGGTCAGCACTTGATCGCCTTTTTTGATCGCCGAAATCTTGGTCTGTTGTTCCTTCTGACGCTTCATCTGCGGGCGGATGATCAGGAACCAGAAGATCGCGACCATGGCGATCAGCGGGACAAACTGGACCCAGCCCGGAGGGGCTTCGGCCCCGGCTGCGGCGGCGGTAAGGATGGTGAAAGTCTGGCTGCTCATGGCTCGTACTAGCTTCCCTGAATCTGGCGCTCGGATCGCTCCGAGCCTAATTGCGGGCGACTAGCAGCAATGCCATGCGATAGCAACGCGCTGCCCCCGCCCCTGTTTCCCCCAAATGGCGCCTGCACGGGAAGGTTCAAGGGGGCCAAGAACTTTCACCTCGCCGCTTGCCTTCGCTCCGCCGCCTGCCTATAGGCGCGCTCCTCGATCCGGTGCGCAACGCGCCGGGCCGAGACCGGTCGGGACGTAGCGCAGCCTGGTAGCGCATCACACTGGGGGTGTGGGGGTCGGAGGTTCGAATCCTCTCGTCCCGACCAATTTTT
>VFKS01000263.1 GCA_009885425.1 Novosphingobium sp. | reverse complement strand
GCATCGTTGACGTAATATTCGCGGATGACCTTGTGCCCGGCCCATTCGAGCAAGGACGCCAAGGCATCGCCGACCACCGCGCCGCGGCAATGGCCCATGTGCATCGGCCCGGTCGGGTTGGCCGAGACGTATTCAACGTTGACCACCGACCCGCCGCCGCTGGTAGAGCGGCCATAGTCCGCCCCAGCCGCGGCAATCGCGCGCAGCTCAACAATCCAGGCATCGGCGGCAACGCGCAGGTTGATAAAGCCCGGTCCGGCGATTTCAGCCGAAGTCACCGATGGCAGCTTGTTAAGCTCACCCACCAGCGCCTCGGCCAGTGCGCGCGGATTGGTTCCGGCCGGTTTGGCCAGCACCATCGCGGCGTTGGTGGCCAGATCGCCATGGCTGGGATCACGTGGCGGCTCGACCGTGATCGCGGCGCGGTTCAGCCCGGCCGGCAGCGTACCCGCCGCCTCCAGCGCATCGAGCGCGGCAGCGATGTGGTCTGCGAAAGCAGCGTAAAGCGTTTTGGTCTGGGTCATCGAACTGCTCTTGGTTGGGCCTGAAGCGGCCACACAACGAACAGCGCCCCTACCCGCTGGGCAAGGGCGCCGCAAGGATGGAGGAGGCGCGCCCGGGCGCGCCTGCATTATCGGGTAGCGTTATAGGTCAGCTGATCCTGGCTGAGCTGGAAACCAACCAGCACTTCGAAGGTCGCCCGCGCAATTGCGGCCTTCACCTCAGGTTCGGACAGCGGATCGACCGCTGCGTCATCTTCGCCAGCGCGGCGACGGCGGGTGATCCGTTCGCGGATATCGGCCGGCAGCGATGCTTCGGCCTTGTCGACATAGGCCCCGCCGGAGCTGCGGCCCTGCGCGCGCTCCTGGCCATCGGCGAAGGCCAGGGTAATCTGCCCGATCCGCTTAGTAACCACGGCCTTGCCGCCGCGCAGCACGGTGATGAAATAGGGAATCGTCACTGTCCGCGCGCCGCGGGTATCGGTGCGGCGGGCCAGAACATCAAAGCTGACATTGGTGAACACTTTCTCACCTGAATCGTTGCACTCGCTGCGCACGTTGGTCATCGCCGCAACGACATCGACATTGGCCGCAGTGGTATCGCCCGGGGTGCGGAACAGCGTGATATCGCCGGTGAAATCAGGTATGCCCACCGCCGGGCAGGCATCACGAACCGCTGCGATGCCGACGCCTTCGTCGATCACGATATCCCCGGTGGCTTTGCAACCCGCCAATGCAGCGGCCACGGCGAGGGCGGAAATCAGGCGAAATCGAGCGGTCATTCGGTTGTCCTTGGCTGAAGCCGGAATCTGTGTTGCGCCAGCCCTAGCGGCGCGCAAGGCAAAGCGCTAGAGGCCGCATGATGAACGCCCGATTGCCAACCGACCCACCGCGCCCCTTGCGCCTCTTGCTCGCCGCCCCGCGCGGATTCTGTGCCGGGGTCGACCGCGCGATCGATATCGTCGATCTGGCGCTGCAGCGCTATGGCGCGCCGGTCTATGTCCGCCACGAAATCGTCCACAACCGGTTTGTGGTCGATAGCCTGAAGGCCAAGGGCGCGATCTTTGTCGAGGAACTGGACGAGGTTCCCGATGGCGCCCCGGTGGTATTCAGCGCTCACGGTGTGCCCAAGGCAGTGCCCGCCGAAGCGACCACGCGCGGGCTCGATTGGCTCGATGCCACGTGCCCGCTGGTCTCCAAGGTTCACCGCCAGGCCGAACGCCAGACCGATGCCGGGCGGCACATCCTGTTCATTGGACACAAGGGCCACCCCGAAGTGATCGGCACTTTGGGTCAAGTGCCCGAGGGGACAATCACGCTGGTCGAAACGCTGGACGATGTCGCCGCGCTGGCATTCGGCACGGGCGATGCCTTGGCCTTCCTGACCCAGACCACCTTGTCGGTCGATGATACCGCCGAAATCGTCACCGCGCTGCGCACTCGGTTCCCGCAGATCGTCGGGCCCAAGGCCGAGGATATCTGCTATGCCACGTCCAACCGGCAGGCGGCGGTCAAGGCGATTGCGCCCGAATGCCAGCTGGTGCTGGTGATCGGCGCGCCCAACAGCTCGAATTCGGTGCGGCTGGTCGAAGTGGCGCAGCGCTGCGGCGCGCGCGGGATGCTGGTCCAGCGCGGCGATGAAATCGCGCCCCACTTGCTGGATAACGTCGATGTGCTGGGCCTCACCGCCGGGGCCTCTGCCCCCGATGAGCTGATCCGCGAGGTGATCGACCGGATCAGCGCCCTGCGCGATGTGACAGTCGAACAGGTGGTCACTGCCGAAGAGAAGATGGTGTTCAAACTGCCCCGGCAACTGACCGACTGATGGCGGTCTACACGCATCTCGGCGCCGAAGATCTGGCCGCGCTGATTATCCATTTCGACGTTGGCGAACTGACCAGCGCCAAGGGCATTGCCGAGGGTGTGTCGAACTCCAACTGGTTGATCGAAACTACCGGCAAGGATGGAACGCCCGCGCGGTTCATCCTGACGATGTATGAATTCCGGATCGAAGTGACCGACCTGCCGTTCTTCCTTTCGCTGCTCGATCACCTGGCCGCCAAGGGCTGCCCGGTGCCGCGCACGATCCACGACCGGGGCGGCGCGCTGTACCGGATGATTGGCGATAAAGCGGTGGCGCTGATCGAATTTCTGCCCGGCGTTTCGGTCAGTCATCCGACGCCGGATCAGGCCCGCGCCGTGGGACGCGCGCTGGCACAGATGCACATGGCAAGCGCCGATTTTGCCGGATCCAGAGAAAACGCCATGGGTCTTGCCGAATCGCGCCGCTTGGCCGAGGCTTGCGGGCATGGCGGCATGACGCAGATCGACCCCGCACTGGCCGATCTGGTCGATCGCGAACTGCCGCTGCTTGAAGCCGCCTGGCCTGCCGCGCTGCCCCGCGCAGTGATCCACGCCGATCTGTTTCCCGACAATGTCCTGATGCTGGGCAGCACAGTCACCGGGCTGATCGACTTCTACTTCGCCTGCACGGACATCGCCGCCTATGACATCGCGGTGACCCACGCGGCCTGGTGCTTCGATGCCCAAGGCGGCAATTTCAATCTGGCGATTTCGGCGGCATTGCTGGAGGGATATGAGGCGCTGCGGCCCCTGTCCGCAGCAGAGCGGACGGCCTTGCCGGTGCTGGCCCGTGCTGCCGCCTTGCGCTTTACCATGAGCCGCGCGTTCGATTGGCTCAACACCCCGGCTGATGCGCTGGTGGTCCGCAAAAGCCCGATGGCGTTTGCCCGGCGGCTGCAATTCTACGCCGATCCGGTTAATGCAGGGATCTTCGCAAGCTCATGAAAAAGGTCGAGGTTTTCACCGACGGGGCCTGCAAGGGCAACCCCGGTCCGGGCGGCTGGGGCGTGGTCTTGCGGATGGGCCACCACGAAAAGGACATGGCCGGAAACGAGCCGGATACCACCAACAACCGGATGGAATTGACCGCAGTGATCCGCGCGCTGCAAGTGTTGAAGGAGCCGTGCCACGTCCACCTGCACACCGACAGCCGCTATGTGATCGACGGGATCACCAAGTGGATCTTCGGCTGGCAAAAGAACGGCTGGAGAACCGCCGCCAGGAAGCCGGTGCTCAATGCCGATCTGTGGCAGGAGCTACTGATCGCTATCAAGCGCCACCGGATCGAATGGATCTGGGTCAAGGGCCACGACGGCCACCCCGAAAACGAGCGCGCCGACAAACTGGCCAGCGACGCGGCGCTGGCGGTGCTTTAGCGGAACCGCGCTAGGCTGTAAGGCGCTGGATCAACCGCACCGCCGCTCTGCCCCAGCAATAGCCGTAGCGCCAGATCGGCCGCGGCCGGCGCGGTCTGGATGCCAAAGCCGCCCTGTCCGGCAAACCAGAAGAAATCGCGCTGCCCCGGGTCAAAGCCGTAAACTGGCAACCGATCTGGCGCGAACGTGCGCAGCCCGGCCCACTTATGCTCAACCGCAGCAATCGGCCAGTCGGTCACGGCTTCAAACCGGTCGATCGCAAGGGCAACGTCCAGTTCTTCAGGCGCAGCATCGCAGGGCGCGCTGGGGCTTTCGTCATGCGGGCTCAGCCATAGCTTGCCGCCTTCGGGCTTGAAATAGAACGATCCGTCAAAGCCGAGTACCAGCGGCAGATCGGCTGGCACGGGCGATCCCATCCGCAACTGCGCCACCGTACGGCGCAGTGGGGTCAGACCGAGCGGCGCCGCGCCTGCCATTGCGGCGACCTGATCGGCCCAGGCCCCAGCGGCATTGATCAGGACGCGGGCGGTGAATGCACGCCCGTCCTCAAGCGTCGCGGTCCAGCCACCCGCGCTGTGCTGCGCGGCGGCCAATCGCGCCCGGCAGAGAAGCTCCGCCCCCAGCCGCTTGGCCTGCCGCAACCACAGCTGGTGCAGCGCGGCGACGTCGATATCGCAGCAATCGGGCTCCCACGCACCCAGCTGCCATTCGTCTTTCAGGTCCGGCACACGGGCGGTCAACGCTTGCCTGTCGAGCGCTTCAACCCGCACGCCAAGGGCTGAAAATTTGTCGGTAAAGGCAGTCAGTCCAGCCTCTTCTTCGGCCCGTGCCAGCGTCAAGGCACCGCGCAGTGCCAGCAGACCATGGTCATCGAAAAACTCGCGCGATGCGGCGGTTAAGGGCAGCACGAGCGGCCCGCCATAACTCTCGGTCCAGAACGCTGCCGATCGCCCGGTGGCGTGGTATCCGGGGCGTTCCTCAGCCTCCAGCAGCAGCACCCGGCCATGAGCAGCGAGCCCCGCAGCGAGCGAGGCCCCTGCCATCCCGGCGCCGATAATCGCGAAATCGAACCGCTGGCTCATCCTGCTGCGATCCGCTCCATAAAGGTTTCGCAGGCGGCCAGCGCGCGGCTGCGCACGCCATCGGCCTCGCGCAATATCTCGTGGTGGCTCTCCGCGCCAAAATGGACCAGTTGGCAATTCGGGAGACGCTCTGCTGCCTTGGCGACCGGGCCAAAGGCGACCAGCTTGTCATTGTCGGTTCCCAGCACCAGCACCGGGATCCGGACCGCCTCGAGCACGCCTGGCGCAGTCAGTTTGCGCATCGAAGCATAGCCGCGCTCGACCCAGCCCCAGCTGCCCGGACCGGTGACCAGTTCAGGGCGTTTGGCCCGCCAGAACAGCTCATCTTGATAGCGCTCGGGATCGTGGGTCAGCAGGCCCGCGCGCGAATCAGGCGGCACGCCGGGCTCGTCACTCCATTTCCAGGCTGGGCGGCGCGGATCGCCGATCCGGGTCATCACTTTGGCGATCAGGTGCATCAGCGGCACCGGCAGGACGGAGGCGGCAAAGCCCAGCATCGGCGCGGCAAGGATGATCCCGTCCGGATCGATCCGGCCTTCAGCGGCCGCGCGGAGCACCAGGTGACCGCCCATCGAATGCCCGGCCAGAATGTGCGGACCCGGCGTTTCGGCCTTCCAGCGCGCCCACAGCAGCGCCAGATCGTCGACCCAGGTGGCATAGTCATCGATATGTCCGGTGACGGCATCGGCACCCAATCGCCCCGATCCGCCCTGCCCGCGCCAGTCCGAACCGGTCACCCGCCACCCGGCCGCGTGCCAGTGGGCCATAACGTCGAGATACTTCTCATAGAAATCGGCCCGGCCCTGCACGAACAGGATTGAGCCCTTGGCGCCGTCCTGGGGCACCGGCCAGTCGATCCGGCGAACCGGGTGACCGCCACTTGCCTGCCACAGGCTCTCAACCGCGATTGCAGGGATTTCCCGGCGTTCGCTTGCTTTCAGCTCTTGGCTAATTCCAGCCTCCTGAGGGTAGTTACTTTTTGGTAAGTCCTGCCGCTTAGACAGGCTCCCACTAACAGGGGGCCTGCAATGCCGGACGTCGATTTTCGTTACCTGCTGCTCGGGGGCTTGGCAATCGCACTGGCGACTGCGGCCTATACCGATCTCAAGCGGCGCCAGATCGACAATTGGCTGAACGGCGCAATTGCGCTGGCGGCCCCGCTTTATTGGTTTTCTGCCGGATTTTCGCTGTGGCCTGATGTGGCTTGGCAGATCGGCATGGCGCTGATCGTGCTGTTCGCTTTTGCGCTGATCTTCGCCAAGGGCGGAATGGGCGGCGGCGATGTCAAGCTGCTGGCGGCACTATCGCTGTGGCTGCCGCCGCTGGTGTTCTTCACCGTCCTGTTCCTGACCTCACTGGTCGGTGGGGCGATGTCGATGGTCGCAGGCGCTCGCAATCTTTCGCTGGGCAGCGATGCCCCGGGCAAGCGCACCCTGGCCTATACCAGCACCACGCTGTGGCTGCTGGGCTCGTGCTACATCGCCTGGGTGATGAACGGCGGCGCGCCGCTGAATGCTGGCGCTGTCCTGCCCGGTTTCGCAGTCAAGCTGGCGGTTGCCGGCGTGCTGATCATCACCGCCGCTGGTGCGATAGTTGTTTCTCGCAATCAGAAGGGCCGGATCCCGGTGCCTTATGGTCTGGCCATTTCAACCGGCGGCTTGCTGGTTCTGGCCAGTCAATTCTTGCCACCAGCGGCGGGGGCTCTGTCAGCCTCCGGGCTGGGGTGAACCAGATTTTAACCAGTTTGGTCGATTAAACACGGACGTTTTCGGATTTCTTCTAGGGGGCTCGTAAAGCCATGGATAAAAAGAAGCTGTTGCTGCTGCTTGGCGCACTGATCATCGCGGTCGGAACGGCCATGGCTGCACGGAGCCTGTTTGCCGGTGCATCCGCACCCAAGGCAGAAGCTGCACAAGAAGCCTCCAAGGGTCCCAAGGTTCTGGTCGCCCAGCGCGCCCTGCCAGTCGGCACGATCATTACCGCCGATTCGATTGCCTTCCAGCAGTGGCCCAAGGAAATGGTCCAGGACGCTTACTTCATCGACGGCGAGGCCGACATGAACAAGCTGCTGGGCACCGTGGTCCGCTATCCGATCACCGCCGGTCAGCCAGTTACCCAGGGCGCGCTTGTCGCTCCGGGTGATCGCGGCTTCCTGGCGGCGGCGCTGGGCCCTGGCATGCGCGCCGTGACGATCCCTGTTTCGGCCAAGACCGGCGTGGGCGGCTTTGTCTTCCCGGGCGACCATGTCGACCTGATGCTGACCCAGACCGTTGCGGGCCGCGATGGCGGTTCGCCGCTGAAGGCCACCGAAACGATCCTGCGCAATGTCCGCGTCCTCGCCACCGACCAGTCGACCGAAACGACCGTTGAAGAAGGCAAGACCGTGGTTCGCGCGTTCCGTACCGTTACGCTCGAAGTCACCCCCAAGATCGCTGAAAAGATCGCCGTGGCCCAGACCATCGGCACGCTCAGCCTATCGTTGCGCAGCCTCGCCGATAACCAGTCCGAGCTCGATCAAGCGATCGCCAGCGGCACTCTCAAGGTTCCAACCGGCGCCAGCAAGGAGCAGGAAGAAAAGTTCCTGAGCCAGGCGATGAACCGTCCGATCGACGGCGGCGGAACCTTCGTTACCGGTGGTGATGTCTCGCGCTTCCAGCGCCGGACCGCTCCTCCGACCGAATCGACCCGGCCTGCGCCCAGCTATGCCCCGACTTACTCCACTCCGATGGTGTCAGGTTCGCGCGGCGCTGCCTCGGCTCCGGTCCGCTCCGCCCCGGTGGTCCGCGTGACCCGCGGCAAGACCACCACTGAAGAATCTGCAGGGGGCAATTGAGATGCTGAGCACCACTATCCCGAGCGCCCCTGTGGCCGCCACGAAAGGCAAAACGATGAAGCGCCTTGCCATTACCCTGCTGACTGCTGCCTGTGCAGTGGCCCCGTTTGCCCTGGTCCCGGCGCAGCAGGCCAAGGCCCAGTCGGTCAGCCGCCCGGCCAACGACATTGTCCTTTCGATTGGCCGCGGCCAGTTGGTGACTGTCGGCGGCGTCATGGCCGACGTGTTTGTCGCCGATGACAGGGTCGCCGACGTGCAGGTCAAGTCGGGCCGCCAGCTCTATGTCTTCGGCAAAGGCGGCGGTGAAACCACGGTCTATGCCAGCAATGCGGCGGGCGACATTATCTGGTCAGCCAACATCCGCGTGGGTTCGAACATCGATAGCGTCGATACGATGCTGAAGATGGCGATGCCCGATGCCAAGATCACCGTTTCGACCATGGGCACCAACACCTTCCTGCTGACCGGCACCATTGCCGCGCCTGAAGACGCCGCTGAAGCCCAACGGCTGGTTCAGGCCTTTGTCGGCAAGGAAGCCAATGTCATTGCCCGGCTCAAGATGGCAACGCCGCTGCAGGTCAACCTGCAAGTCCGCTTTGCCGAAGTCAGCCGCACGCTGGTGCGGGAAATCGGCACCAACCTGATCACCCGCGACCAGACCGGCGGGATGATGTTCGGCGCCAGCCGCGGCCGCAACCCCGGCACGATCGGTGCCATTGACACGACCGGGATGCCGATGCTCGACGCTTCGGCCACCTTTGGCCTTCCGGCCGGCTCGATCTCGCTGCCGTTCAACCCGCAGACCGGGCAGTTCGTGACCGGCGGCACCCAATACAAGTTCAACGCCAACCCGGCGGGAACGACTGCGCTGGGCTTTGCCGGCAAGCTGCTCGGCCTTGATGTGCTGGGCGCGCTCGATCTGGGCGAAAAGCTTGGCCTGGTGACTACGCTGTCGCAGCCCAACCTGACCGCGCTGTCAGGCGAAACCGCTGATTTCCTGGCGGGCGGTGAATATCCGATTCCGATCAGCCAGGGCCTTGGCACCACCTCGATCGAATACAAGCGTTTCGGGGTCAGCCTGAGCTACACGCCGACGGTGCTGTCGAACGGCCGCATTTCGATGCGGGTTCGCCCTGAAGTGTCCGAACTGTCGAGCCAGGGCGCCATCACGGTGAACGGCTTCCAGGTTCCCGCGCTGACCGTCCGCCGCGCCGAAAGCACGGTGGAACTGGGTTCGGGCCAGTCGATGATGATCGCTGGTCTGATGAGCAACAGCTCGCAGCAGACGGTTGAAAAGCTGCCGGGTGCTGGCGATCTGCCGATCATCGGTTCGCTGTTCAAATCGACCAGCTTCCGCAAGGGCGAAACCGAACTGGTGATCGTGGTCACCCCCTATCTGGTGAACCCGGTCAACGCCAACGACATCAAACTGCCGACCGACGGGTACAACAACCCGAACGAGCTGCAACGGATTTTCGGCAATCAGGAAAGCAACGGCAAATCGGGCCAGCAGCGCCCGATGCCTAGCGCCGCCCCCGATCAGGGTGCTCCGCCACCCCGGGTTGGCGATCTGGATGTCCCGACCCCAGTCCAGAACCCGCGTCCCACTGGGGATAAGGAAAGCAAGAAGGGCAAGCGCCGTAATCGCACAGCAGACGCCGGTAATGCCGGTCCTGGCTTTGATCTGAACTGAGAGAGGTGAACAACCATGCGTAATCCCGTTTCAAAGAAGGCGCTGGCCTCGGCCCTCTCCGCTTCGCTGGTCCTCGCTCTGGGTGGCTGCGGCGGCATGCCCAGCAACACTGCGCTCGACAGCGTCCACCAGCCGGTGGTCAGCCGCACCAACTATACGCTCGATATCTCGGCCGGTCCGGGCGGGGTTTCGATCCCCGAACAGCGCCGCCTGTCGGGCTGGTTCGAAGCGCTCGACCTGCGTTATGGCGATCGGATCTCGATCGACGATCCGCTGAAAAGCGGCGCAACCCGCGCGGCGATCGATGGCGTAGCCGGCCGTTATGGCATAGTCGTGGGCGAAGAGGCCCCGGTTACCCCCGGGATGGTCAATCCCGGCACGGTCCGGATCGTGGTGACGCGGTCTTCTGCGACGGTTCCGGGCTGCCCGGACTGGTCAGCCAAAAGCGAAACCAATCTCAAGAATGGGACCAGCAGCAATTATGGCTGCGCCACCAATTCGAACATCGCAGCGATGGTCGCCGATCCCGAGCACCTGATTCAGGGTGTCTCGACCAAGGGCGCCACGACAGTGATGACCGGAACCAAAGCCATCGACGCCTACCGCGAAGCGCCACCGACCGGTCAGAACGGCCTGTCCAAGCAGTCAACCCAGTCAGGGGGGAAGTAAGACCATGAATGCCCCTTGGAAACCCGGTGCACCCGGCGGCCGCGATGCTTTCGCCGCCTACATCTGCGATGATGCCGCACTCGATGTGCTGCGCCCCGTCGTAATCGAAATGGGCTGGCAGCCCGAGAAGTGCAACAAAGGCGGTCTGCGCAATGCGGTCCAGTCGCTGTCGATCTCGGCCAGCCCGAACATCCTGATGGTCGACCTGTCGGAAAGCGGCGATCCGCTGTCCGATATCAACGCCCTGGCCGAGGTTTGCGAACCTGGAACGGTGGTGATTGCGGTCGGTCAGGTCAACGATGTGCGGCTCTACCGCGACCTCGTTGCCAGTGGGATCCACGATTACCTGCTGAAACCGCTGTCACCGGCACAGGTCCGTGACGCGCTGGTCAATGCCCAGGCGGTCTTTGCTGCGCCCAAGCAGCACGATGCCAACACCGCCAAGCGGCACATTTCGACCGCGGTGATCGGCACGCGCGGCGGGGTTGGTGCTTCAACCATCGCCACTTCGCTGGCGTGGCTGTTTTCGGCCGACGAGAAGATGCCGACCGCGCTGCTCGATCTGGATGTCCATTTCGGCACCGGCGCGCTGGCACTCGATCTCGAACCGGGCCGCGGCCTGACCGACGCGATCGAGAACCCGGGCCGGATCGACGGTCTGTTCATCGAACGCGCCATGATCCGCGCCAACGACAATCTGGCGATCCTGTCTGCCGAAGCGCCGATGAACTCGCCGCTGATGACCGACGGAGCAGCTTTCGTGCAACTGGAGGAAGAATTCCGCCAGGCGTTTGAAATGACCGTGATCGATCTGCCGCGCAATATGCTGATCAACTTCCCGCACCTGCTCGCCGATGTGAACGTGGTGCTGGTGGTAGCGGAAATGACGCTGGCTTCGGCCCGTGACACGATCCGGATCTTGTCCTGGCTCAAGACCAATGCCGCCCACACTCAGGCGATCGTGGTCGCCAACAAGGTCCAGTCGGGGGTCGCCGAAATCAGCAAGTCCGATTTCGAAGCCTCGATCGAGCGCAAGATCGCCTTCACCGTGCCCTACGATGTGAAAGCCGCAACCAATGCGGCCAAGCTGGGTCAGACCTTTGCCGATGCCAACCGCACGACCAAGGCCGGTGCCGCAATCCGCGACGTCGCCAAGTCGATCATGGGCGTGGGCGAAGGCGAAACGATTGACGACAAGGCCAAGCCGAAATCGTCGCTGCTGGGCAAGATCGATCTGAAGGGCATGCTTTCAAAGAAGCCCAAACCCGCTGACAAGGCCAGAGAAACGGCCTGAACTGAACGTGGCACCGGGGCCCCGCCAAGGCGGGTCCCGGTCAACAAGGAAGGTGTAAGCCAGCGATGAGCATTGTTCAGCTCCTGCTGATTGCCGTGGGCATGATGAGCTTCATGGTGCTGGGCTATCTGGCGTTTGCCGGTCCGTCTGCCGCCAAGGAAAGCGCTCGCCGTCTGCAGGCGGTGCGCTATCGGCATTCGGAAAGCACCGATGACAAGGTCGAGGCTCAGCTCAAAAAGGCTGTCGCCGCGCGCAAGCCCAAGATGCACCACATTGCTGGGTCGGAATCGCGCATTGCCGCGTTGTCGATGCGCCTGCACCGGACCGGCAAGCCTTGGACGCTGTCGCAGTATTTCTATGCGTCGGGCGGGCTCGCCGTAGTGATCGCGCTGTTGCTGTTCCTCAAAACAGGTTCGGCCCCGCTATCGCTTGGCGTTGGCTTGCTGGTTGGCGCCGGCTTGCCGCACATGGTGGTCAATTTCTTCATCAAGCGGCGCGGCGGTGCCTTTATCAACAAGTTCCCTGATGCGATCGAATTGTTGGTCCGCGGGCTGCGCTCGGGTCTTCCGGTGACGGAAACGCTGGGTGTGGTCGCGACCGAAATTCCGGGCCCGGTGGGTGAGGAATTCAAGCTGGTGAACGAGCGGATCAAGATCGGCAAAACGATGGAGGACGCCCTTCAGAATACCGCCGACCGGCTCAACACGCCTGAATTCAGCTTCTTTGTGATCACTTTGGCGATCCAGCGCGAAACCGGGGGCAACCTGGCCGAAACGCTGTCAAACCTGGCTGACGTGCTGCGCAAGCGTGCGCAGATGAAGCTGAAGATCCGGGCAATGAGCTCTGAATCCAAGGCCTCGGCCTATATCGTGGGCTCACTGCCGTTCATCGTCTTCACGATGATCTACTGGATCAACCCCAAGTATCTGGGCGGGTTCTTTACCGACGATCGCCTGATCGTGACCGGGCTTGGCGGCCTGACCTGGATGAGCATCGGGGCCTTTATCATGGCCAAGATGGTCAGCTTCGAAATCTGAGCGAGGGAATTAGTACACCATGTTTAACGCCCCGCCCGGACCCATGCTGCTCGGCTTTGACGTGCTTTGGATCGGATCGATCCTGGCCGGTTTGGCCGCCATGGCCGTGATGTTTGCGATCTACACTGCCGTTACGATCCGCGATCCGATGCAAAAGCGCGTCAAGGCGCTGAATGATCGCCGCGAACAGCTGAAGGCCGGGATCGTCACCCACAGCGCCAAAAAGCGCGCCAGCCTGGTTCGCAAGACCGATACCACCGACAAGATGAAGGACACGATGAACTCGCTGAAGGTGCTTCAGCAGAGTCAGGTCGAAGTCATCATTCAAAAGCTGGCCCAGGCGGGGATTCGCCGCAAGGAACTGGCGATCGTCGTGGTTTTCGCGCGGATGGTGCTGCCAATCGTGCTGGGCGGAATCGCCGCGTTCATGATCTATGGCATCAACTACTTCCCGACCTGGGGCGGCATGAAAAGGCTGATGGCCTTCGCCGCGATGGTCGGGCTGGGCTACAAGGGACCCGAAATCTATTTGGGTAACCTGATTTCCAAGCGCACTGACGCGATCCGCAAGGGCCTGCCCGATGCGCTCGATCTGCTGGTTATCTGCGCCGAAGCCGGCCTTACCGTGGACGCCGCCTTCAACCGCGTGGCCAAGGAACTGGGCCGGGCCTATCCCGAACTGGGCGACGAATTCGCGCTGACCGCGATCGAACTCGCCTTTCTGAATGAACGCCGCTCAGCCTTTGAAAATCTCGCTTACCGCGTCAATCTCGATGCGGTGAAGGGCGTGACCACGACCATGGTCCAGACCGAACGCTATGGTACGCCGCTGGCCTCCGCCTTGCGCGTGCTGTCAGCCGAATTCCGTAACGAGCGGATGATGCGGGCCGAAGAAAAGGCCGCCCGGCTGCCCGCGATCATGACCGTGCCGCTGATTCTGTTTATTCTACCGGTGCTGTTCGTGGTTATTCTTGGCCCAGCAGCCTGCTCTATCGCCGACGCCTTCGCGGCCAAGCCGGGCGGACCGAAGTAACCACCCCGACGCAATAAAACGGCGCAGGCCGGAGCGGGATTTCCCTGCTCCGGCCTGTGCTGTTTCAGCCCTGCACCACGGACTGTTCGATCGCGCCAAAGATGGTGTGGCCGGCCTCATCGCGCATCTCGATCCGCACCACATCGCCATTTTGCAGGAATGGGGTCTTGGCCTCTCCGCCAGCGATCGTTTCAATCATCCGCTGTTCGGCAATGCACGAATAGCCGCGACCGCCTGCGCTGCACGGGCGGCCGGGTGAGCCATCTGGATCGCGGTTGGAAACCGTGCCCGAACCGATGATCGACCCGGCGCCAATCCGGCGGGTCTTGGCCAGATGGGCGATCAGCGTGCCGAAATCGAACGTGCACTCTTCGCCCGCTTCGGCCCGGCCGAACGACTGACCATTGAGGTCGACCATCAGGACCCGGTTCAGCTTGCCGCCGCTCCAGGCCGCGCCCAGTTCGTCAGGGGTGACGAATACGGGGGAGAAATGACTGGCTGGCTTCGACTGGACAAAACCGAACCCCTTGGCCAGTTCGCCCGGAATCAGGTTGCGCAATGACACATCGTTGACCAGCCCGACCAGCCGGATGTGACCTAGCGCCGCTTCGGCTGAAACGCCCTGCGGGACATCGCCAGTGACCACGCAGATCTCGGCCTCCATATCACAGCCCCAGGCCTCATCCGCCAGGGTGATCGGTTCACGCGGTCCGCCCAGATCGTCGCTACCGCCCTGATACATCAGTGGATCGTGCCAGAAACTGTCAGGCAGCTCCGCCCCGCGCGCTTTGCGGACCAGTTCGACGTGGTTGACATAGGCGCTGCCATCGACCCACTGATAGGCCCGCGGCAGCGGGGCCATGACTCGGCGCTCATGGAACCGCTCACGTGGGATCGCGCCGTGCTCCAGGTCGGTCGCGAGGGCCTGCAGCACCGGTTCGTGCCGATCCCAATCGTCGAGTGCGGCCTGCAAGGTTGGGACAAGGTGATCGGCTGGCGCATACCAGGCCAGATCGTGTGAAACCACAGCCAGGCGGCCATCCCGGCCATCGGCGAGCGAAGCAAGCTTCATGCGTTATTCTCCTTGGGCCGCAGCCTGATTGTGGATCTGTGCTAGCAGATTTTTAAAGGCCAGCCGCTCACTGGCGGAAAGCGGGGCGAACAGTTTGCGTTCCATGGCGAGCGCAATCGGCATGATCTCGCCATGGATCCCCTGCCCCGCTGCGGTCAGTTCGAGATGGTGCGAGCGGCCATCGCTGGCATTGGGGCTACGCTCGATCAGACCGCGGTCTTCCAGCACCTTGCAGGCGCGGTTGACCGCCACTTTGTCCATCCGGGTAGCACCGACCAGATCGCGCTGAGTCTGCGGTCCAGCATCGCCCAGCACCGCCATCACCCGCCATTCCGGGATCTTGAGTCCGAACCGGGCGCGATACTCGTCCGCGATCCGGTCACTTACCGCGTTCGAGGTTACCGAGAGCAGATAGGGCAGGAAATCGGCAAGGCGGGTCTGGTCAGACATAACTGGTTCCTGTTGCAACCAGTTTGCTAAGCATTACGGTCCAGCGGCGCAATGGCAAAGGTCACTTTTTCGCGGCTTCTGGCGCGGCTGCAACAAAGGCAGGATGTTGGCGCAGCACCGCATCGATCCGGACCAGCCGGGGAAAGCGTTCGAGCGGCACTTCAAACCGCCGGGCGCTGTACATCTGGGGAACCAGGCAGATGTCTGCGAGGTTGGGTTCTTCCCCGCCGAACAGGCCGGTTTCAGGCGCATCTGCCTCGAGCGCCGTCAATCCGTCGCCCAGCCAGCGGTGCAGCCAGCGGCCAATCGCCGGCTGGTCTTGCCCCATCTCGTCGCGCAGATAGTTCTGCACGCGCAGGTTCTGCAGCGGGTGGATTTCCGAAGCTATGGTCAGCGCCTGAGCCAGCGTTCTGGATCGGGCCGCCGGATCGGCTGAGACCAGCTTAGGATCTGGCTGACGCGCATCAAGATAATCGATGATCGCCAGCGACTGGCTGAGCCGATAACCGTCTATTTCCAGCAGCGGGATCAGCCCGAGCGGGTTGAGTTCGCGGTATGATTCAGTGCGCTGGTCACCGCCCGCCAGATCGATCTCGACCGCGCGATAGGCAATCCCCTTCAGATGCAGCGCAATCCGCACGCGGTAGGCGGCGGATGAGCGCCAATAGTCGTAAAGGACAACTTCGCTACTCATCCCAGCACCCTCCCGGCGACCGCCTGAAGCTTCGCCACCAGTACCGGATCGCGCGCATCAGCCGCGGTCATTACCGCATGGTCGAGCGCCTGATCGATCGGGCTGGCGACGCGCCGCTTGGGCAACAGCGCGGCAAACCGGTGCAGGACATTACGGGCCAGATCGGTGTTGCGCGCCATCACCTGCATCACTTCGCTGGCGTCCACGCCGTCGTCAACATCCCGCCAGCTATCGTAATCGGTGACCATGCCGAGCAAGCCATAGGGCAGCTCGGCTTCACGGGCGAGGCGGACTTCGGGCATCGCGGTCATCCCGATCACGTCGGCGCCCCAGCTTTGATAGAGCTTGCTTTCGGCCCGGGTCGAAAACTGTGGGCCTTCGATCGCGATATAGCACCCGCCCTGATGGACGATCGCCTTCTCCTGGCGGACCGCTTCGGCAAGGCTTGCGTTTAGCCTTGGACATACCGGGTCGGCGAGGCTGACATGGGCGACCAGGCCCGGCCCGAAAAACGAATTGTCCCGAGCCTGCGTGCGGTCAATGAACTGATCAACGGCTACAAAATGCCCCGGGGCCATCGCCGAATTGAGCGAGCCGATTGCAGACACGGCCACCAGATCGGTCACGCCGCAGCGCTTTAATACATCGATGTTGGCGCGGTAGTTGACGCTGCCGGGCGGGATCGCGTGACCCACACCATGGCGCGGCAAAAAAGTGAACCGCACCCCGCCCAGTGTCCCGGTGGTTACCGCGCCCGATGGCAAGCCAAACGGGCTCGCCACTTCGATCTGCTGGGCGTCCTCCAGCCCGATCCCGGCTGCTAAACCCGAACCGCCAATTACGCCGATGTGCCAAGCTTGATTCATTACCGGGCGAGGATACCCGCCATAATCGAATCAATGCAATGCTCGCGATAGCGATCGCGCAGCTCTTCGGTCAGCGCTTCGGTATCATAGCAATGCTTGAGCACGAGCCGCGATGAGAAGAACCGATCGCAGGCGCCGGTGGTGGTGAAATAGAACAGCTGCGGATCGACCGACCGGAATACCCCTTGCCGGACTCCATCCTTGATCAGCTTGTCATAGGCCCGGCTGAGCGGGGTGAGGTAGCTATCGGCGATCCGGTGCGCTTCCTCATCATCGCTTTCGCGGACCAGCCGCATCAG
This sequence comes from Novosphingobium sp., assembly GCA_009885425.1. Lineage (GTDB taxonomy): Bacteria > Pseudomonadota > Alphaproteobacteria > Sphingomonadales > Sphingomonadaceae > Novosphingobium. Next base: position 6,237 of record VFKS01000263.1, on the reverse strand, counting down.
CAAGCGGTTGAGATAAGGTGTCTTGTAATAGGTATCGACCACTGCCCCGATGTGCCGGCGCAGCCGCACTTCCGGTGCCATATCCTTGGCCATCAGCGCATCGACCGCGTGGACGATCCCGGCCATATCGCGATCGAGCAAGGCCCGCAGCAGCCCGGCCTTGTTGCCGAAGTAGTATTTGACCAGCGCCGAATTGAGCCCCGAGCGCAGCGACAGTTCGGACAGCGAGATATCGACGATATCGCCTTCGCGCATGATGTCCGAGGCGGTTTGCAGCAGCAGGTCGCGCGCGCCGGCTGGAACTTCGCTGTCGATTGGTTTGGCGCTTTGGCTCATTCGTACCCCGGCTCTTCCCCCCACCACGGGTAAAAATCAGGCATATCTTGTGAAACCCGTAACGGAAAGGCAGGGGACCGTTTCTCAAGGAAACTTTGCACACCTTCCTTTGCATCGGCCCCTTTGGACAGCCGGTAGATCGCCCGGCTATCGACCTTGTGCGCGGCCATCGGGTGATCGCCTGAGGGCACCCGCCACAGCATCGCCCGGGTCATCGCGACCGATACGGCCGAGGTATTGTCGGCAATCTCACGCGCCAGCCCGCGCGCCGCGTCGATCAACTCGCCCTGCGGGTGGACCGAGCGGATCAGCCCGCCACGCAGCGCTTCTTGCGCATCGAAAATCCGCCCGGTCATGCACCATTCGAGCGCCTGATTGATGCCAACGATCTTGGGCAGGAACCAGCTTGAGCAGGCCTCTGGCACGATGCCCCTTTTGGCAAAGACAAAGCCGTAGCGGGCGTTGTCGCTGGCCAGGCGGATGTCCATCGGCAACTGCATGGTGATGCCAACGCCCACCGCCGCGCCGTTGCAGGCCGAGATTAGCGGCTTTTTCGACTGGTACAGCCGCAAGGTCAGGAGCCCGCCACCATCGCGAACGCGCGGATCGGACAAATCGGACACCGGCTCGCCGCTGGAAAACACCGCGCGGCCATCGTCGGGAGTAAGGTCTGCCCCGGCGCAGAACGCCCGCTCCCCAGCCCCGGTAAAGATCACCGCCCGGACGCTGTCGTCGGCATCGGTGCGGTCCATCGCATCGATGATTTCGTTCATCATCGTGCCGGTGAAGGCGTTCATCTTTTCCGGCCGGTTGAGCGTCAGCGTGGCGATCCCCTCGGCGATGTGAAGGTCAATCTGCGAATAGCCCATGCTGCCTCTCTCCTCGGGAGGTTGGCCGGACGCCAAAATGGGCGCCCGGTCCAATCAAGTTGCTTAGCGCGGCGCCATGCGGATGCCGCCATCGAGCCGAACGTCTTCGCCGTTGAAATAGCCGTTCTCGATCATGCAGATGGCGAGATTGGCATATTCAGGCGGACTGCCGAGCCGCTTGGGATTGAGCACGCTCGCGCCCAATGCATCGCGGACGGGCTGAGGGGCCCCTGCCAGCAGCGGGGTGTCGAAAATGCCCGGCAGGATCGTGTTGACGCGAATACTCTCGCTGGCGAGATCGCGCGCGATCGGCAAGGTCATGCCGACCACGCCGCCCTTCGATGCTGAATAGGCAGCCTGGCCCATCTGGCCATCTTCAGCCGCAACCGAGGCCGTGTTGACGATTGCACCGCGTTCGCCATCTTCCATCGGATCAAGCGTCAGCATGCCGGCGGCCGACTTGGCGATGCAGCGGAAGGTGCCGACCAGGTTGATTTGGATGATCCAGTTGAACGCATCCATCGGGAAGTGCTTGATCGAGCCATCGGTCTTGCTGCGGCTGGCGGTCTTGATGGCATTGCCGGTGCCGGCGCAGTTGACCAGGATCCGTTCCTGACCGTGGGCTTCGCGGGCCTTGGCAAAGGCGGCATCGACGCTGGCATCGTCAGTGACGTTGCATTCACAGAACACCCCGCCTAGCTCGGCGGCGATCGCCTTGCCCTTTTCTTCCTGCAGGTCGAAAATCGCGACCTTGACACCTTTGGCGGCAAGCGCGCGGGCAGTGGCGGCACCAAGTCCGGATGCTCCGCCGGTGACGACTGCGGCGACAGTGTTGTCGAGTATCATGTCAAATCTCTCCGTTTGGAATCAGCACATTTCGACAATCGTGACGTTGGCGACACCGCCGCCTTCGCACATTGTCTGCAAACCATATTTGCCGCCGCGCGCCTTCAGCGCGTGGAGCAGCGTTGCCATCAGCTTGGTGCCACTCGCGCCCAGCGGGTGGCCCAGCGCAATCGCACCGCCATTGACGTTGAGCCGTTCAGGATCCCCGCCGGTATGTTTCAGCCAGGCCATCGGAACGGGCGCAAAGGCTTCGTTCACTTCATAAAGATCGATATCGCCGATCTTCATCCCGGCCCGCTCCAGCGCCCGGTCGGTCGCAAACAACGGCTCTTCCAGCATGATCACCGGATCACCGGCGGTCACGGTCAAGTTGTGGATCCGGGCCATGGGGGTCAGGTTGTAGCGCTTCAGCGCGGCTTCCGAAACGACCAAAGCGGCCGACGAGCCATCGCAGATCTGGCTAGAGCTCGCCGCGGTCAGGGTGCCGCCTTCGGCCAGCAGCTTCACCCCGGAAATGCTTTCCAGCGTTGCGTCAAACCGGATGCCTTCGTCCTGGGTGTGCCAGGCCATCCCTTCAGGCGTTTCGATCTCGATCGGCACGATCTCGTCCTTGAACGCCCCGGCATTCACCGCGGCAATCGCCTTCAGGTGGCTGTTATAGGCAAAGGCATCGAGCTGATCCTTGGTGAAGCCGTGCTTCTTGACGATCATTTCAGCGCCCATGAATTGCGACCAGTTGATCCCCGGGAACTTCGCCTCAAGGCCGGGGGACTTGTAGTTGCCCAGCCCCTCTTTCATGTGAAAGATCGCGGTCGACCCCATAGGCACGCGGGTCATGCTTTCAATCCCGGCGGCGATCACCACGTCTTGCGTGCCGCTCATCACCGCTTGCGCGGCAAACTGGATCGCCTGCTGCGATGATCCACACTGGCGGTCAATCGTGACCGCCGGGGTCGATTGCGGCAGGACCTTGGAGGCGAGCACCGCGTTGCGGCCAACCTGCCCAGCCTGCTGCCCGCCCTGACTGACGCAACCCATGATCACGTCTTCGATCGCAGCGGGATCAACCCCGGTGCCTTTGACCAGAGCATCAAGCGTCGCCGCCGCCAGATCGACCGGGTGCACCCCAGCCAGCCGTCCGCCGCGCCGTCCACCGGCCGTACGCACTGCATCGACAATATAGGCCGTTGCCATGATCTTCGATTCCTTCTGCTGACACCATTTAATCGAGCGATTAAGGGGGTGCAATGCCAGCGTCAAGCGCCGCCGCGGGCCTGTGGCAAAATCACCACAAGCCCCGGCGAAATGTTGCGTAGCTGTTTTCGACAATTGCCACGCCGCGACACTTCCCGCAGGAGATGAGAATCAGACCCCCTTACGGGGTCAGTAGGGTCATGGCACATTCCAGCCATCCATAAGCAAGTCTGTTTATTCCCGAATACAGGGATGAGGACCAAGGGGCAAAGCAATGAAATCCTTCCGTAAGTCTGCCTTCTCTAGCACCACCTGCCTAGCCACCGCCGCGATCATCGCGTTCGGCACCAGCACCGCCGCACAGGCGCAAGACGCGGCTCCAGCCGATTCGGCTGCTGCCTGCGCTGACGCCAATGACAACGGTGTGTGCGACAAGGACGAAAAGAGCGACATCGTCGTCGTCGGCACCGGTTCGCGCCTTTCGCGCCCGACCCTGTCTTCGCCAGTTCCGCTGACCTCGGTCAGCGTCGGTGAACTGACCGAGACTGCGGACATCTCGCTGGGTGATGCGCTGAATGACCTTCCGTCGCTGCGCTCGACTTACAGCCAGGGCAACTCGACCCGCTTCATCGGCACCGCCGGTTTGAACCTGCTCGACCTTCGCGGCCTCGGCATTTCGCGCACCCTGGTGCTGGTCAATGGCAAGCGTCACATCACCGCATCGCCGGGTGACTATCTGGTCGACGTCAACACCATCCCGGTCGATCTGCTCGAACGCGTCGACGTGGTAACCGGCGGCAACTCGGCCGTTTACGGTTCGGACGCGGTGGCCGGCGTGGTCAACTTCGTGATGAAGCGCAATTTTGAAGGCTTCACCGTTCGCGGCCAAGGCGCTGTCACCAGTCATGGTGATCGCGGTACCTATTTCCTCTCGGCCACCTGGGGCAAGAATTTCGCCGATGGCCGCGGTAACATCGCGGTTTCGGGTGAATATGCTCGCACCAACCCGCTGTATTTCCGCGATCGCGACGATATCTCGGGCGCCTTCTCAGGCCGCTGCCAGATCAACCAGATCGAGCCAACCGTCGGCGAAGTTAATGGCACCGACGGGATCTGGGACACCGCCTTTATCTGCGGCGTCCGCAACTCGTCGATCAGCGACGGCGGCACGGTCCGCAATCAGGGCAACGGGGTATTTTTGCGCTTCGACGATGCCGGGAACCTCTATAACGACGTTCCGACCACGTTCCTTGGCACTTTTACCGGTAACGTGATTGGCGGAAACGGCTCGACTCTGCGTAACACCGGGATCATGGCCCCGGGGCTGGACCGTTACAGCGTCAACCTGCTGTCGCACTATGACTTCAGCGATGCGCTGCGGTTTTCGGTCGAAGCCAAGTATGTCCGTGTGACCGCTAACCAGGAAGGCCAGCCAACCTTCATGGCTTCGGCCACTTTCAACCCAACATGGTATTGCGACAACGGATTCCTCTCAGCCGGCAACCTTACCACGCTCGCCGCCAATTCCACTTGTCCGGGCGGAGCGACCAATGCGCAAACCTTCTCGGTCACCCGCTTCAACGTCGACCTCGGCGGGCGCGGTGAAACTCACAAGCGCGAAACCTACCGGATCGTGACGACCGTTGACGGCACGTTCAACGATGACTGGAAATACGAACTGTCGTTCAACTATGGTGAACTGCGCACCAACATGAACGCCATCAACGTGCTGCGGGTCAAGAACGATGCCGGCACAGCCCCTGACGGGCTCGGTCTGGCGGTTGATGCGGTGCGGGCCCCGGTTGGCTACACCGGCACCAACTTCGTGCTGAACTCGGCCGGGCAGAAGGTTATCTGCCGGGTCAACTTCACCACGAACACCCGTCCGGATTGCGTTCCAATCAACCTGTTTGGTCAGAACCGGTATACCGCTGAAGCGAAAGCCTTCGTCAACGGAACAGCCCAGCGCACTGAAAAGGCTACGCAATTTGTGGCCGGATTCAACGTAGGTGGTGATTTCTCGCAACTGTTCGAATTGCCGGGCGGCCCGATCGGGTTCGTTCTGGGTGCTGAATACCGCGAAGAAACCGCATTCAGCGATTACGATCAGGCATCCAAGAACGGCGCGTTCTTCTTCAACCGCTTTGCCACCTTCGCTCCGCCAAAGTTCACGGTGAAGGAAGCTTACGGCGAAATCGATCTGCCGCTGCTCAAGGACCTGCCGTTCGCGAAGGAACTCTCGGTTCGCGGCGCTGGCCGGGTTTCGGACTACAACACCAACACCGGTGTCGTCTGGGCCTGGAACGTTGACGCCATCTGGGCTCCAATCGAAGACGTCCGCTTCCGCGCCGCTTACGCCACTTCGGTGCGTACCCCGACGCAGAGCGATCTGTTCTTCCCACAGACCCAGAACTTCGCGTTCATTGCCGATCCGTGCGACAGCAACAACATCAACGCCAACCCCAACCGCGTCGCCAACTGCGCCGCAGCCGGTGTGCCGACGACCTATACGCCCGCCGTCACAGCCGCTTGCGTCGGCACTGTGGCTCCCGGCGTGCCTGCTGGCCCGTGGCGGAACTGCACCGCGCTGACCAGCTCAACCGGGTTCGTCTCGGGCGGCAACCCCACCTTGGTGGAGGAACGCGGCAAGTCGCTGACTATCGGCATGGTGGTTGAACCCCGGATGATCCCGGGCCTGAGTGTTACAGTTGACTACTACAAGATTGAAGTCACCAGCCTGATTGCAGCGTTGGGTGCACAGACCATTCTTAACCTGTGCTATGACGATGCCGGCGGGATCAGCAATCCGTTCTGCTCCACCGTCAACCGCGATCCGACCACCGGCCTGTTCGTACAGCCGGCGGTGATTTCGGGCGGAGTCAACTTTGCCAAGCAGAAAACCGAAGGTTTCGATGTCGATATCTCGTATCGCAAGACTTTCGACAACGGCCACAAGATCACCCTGCGCGGAATCGCAACCCGGGTGACCCTG
>VFKS01000413.1 GCA_009885425.1 Novosphingobium sp. | reverse complement strand
TCGCCTTCCGCGAAGAAGTGCGCACCTTCATTGCCGAAAATTACCCCGCCCAACTGCGCGGCAAGCAGGACGAAGGGGATGAATTGACCAAGGAGGATTTCCTCGCCTGGCACCGCGTGCTCCACGCCAAGGGCTGGGTCGCCCCGGCCTGGCCGGTCGAATATGGCGGCACCGGCTGGACCGTGACCCAGCGCTTTATCTATTCCGAAGAAACCGCCCGGGCCGATTGCATCCGCCTGATGCCGTTTGGCCTGTCGATGGTTGGCCCGGTGATCTACACTTTTGGCACGCCTGAACAAAAAGCCCAGTTCCTGCCCCGGATCCTGTCGGGTGAGGATTGGTGGTGCCAGGGCTATTCCGAACCCGGCGCTGGGTCTGACCTCGCCAGCTTGCGGACCAAAGCTGAGCGCGACGGCGATGATTACGTGGTCAACGGCCAGAAAACCTGGACCACCATGGCGCAGCACGCCGACTGGGGCTTTTTCCTGGTCAAGACCAATGCCGAAGCCAAGATGCAGGAAGGGATTTCGTTCCTGCTGATCGACATGAAGAGCCCCGGCATCGAAGTGCGCCCGATCATCACGCTGGGCGGCGAGCACGAAGTCAACGAAGTGTTCCTCGACAATGTCCGCGTGCCGATCAGTCAGAGGGTCTACGAAGAAGACAAGGGCTGGACCTGCGCCAAGTTCCTGCTGGCCCACGAACGGGTCGGCATCGCTGGCGTCGCCAGTTCCAAGCGCGGGGTTGAGCGGATCCGCGCGATTGCCGCGACTGAGCTCGATGGCGATGCCCCGCTGATCGCCAACCCGTTCTTCAAGCGCAAGGTAGCCGAGCTCGAAATGGATTTGGCCGCGTTGGAATTCACTGAACTGCGCACGCTTTCGGGCATGGCCGCGGGCCAGGGTCCGGGGCCGGAAAGCTCGGTCCTCAAGATCAAGGGCAGCGAAATTCAGCAGCGCCTGACCGAACTGACGCTGGAAATGGCCGGCCACTATGGCGCGCCCTATTTCCGCAGCTTTGGCGAAGGCGACAACGAACACGCCGTCGGCCCGGTCTGGGCCAACAAAGCCGCGCCGACTTATTTCAACGCCCGCAAGACCACGATCTATGGCGGGTCGAACGAGATCCAGCGCAACATCATCGCCAAGATGGTTCTCGGACTGTAAGGATTTAACCAAAATGGATCTGAGCTACAACGAAACGCAGGATATGCTGCGCGACAGCCTCGCGCGCTTTCTGGGCGACACTTATGATTTTGAAACCCGCAAGAAGATGCTGGCCAGCCCCGAAGGGCGCGATCCCGGCATCTGGAAAGCCATCGCCAGCGATCTGGGGCTGACCTGCGCTCCCTTTGCCGAGGAATACGGCGGCATGGGCGGCGGACACCTCGAAAACGCGATCATGATGGAAGAACTGGGCAAGGTCATCGCGATCGAGCCGTGGCTGCAGACCGTGGTGATCGGCGGCGGTGCTTTGTCAGCCGTCGGCGGAGCCAAGGCGGCCGAAGTGATCCCGCAGATCATCAGCGGCGATTGCGTGATCGCGTTCGCCTATGCCGAGCCGCAGGGCCGCTATAACCTCGCCGACATCGGCACTTCGGCCAAGGCCGATGGCGCTGGCTTCGTGCTCAATGGCCACAAGGCCTCGGTCTATGCCGCACCCTGGGCCACGCACCTGCTGGTCACCGCCCGCACCGGCGGATCGCGCCGCGAACGCGCCGGGGTGGAACTGTTCCTGATCGATGCGAAGTCGCCCGGGATCACCCGCCGCGACTATGCCACGGTCGATGGCTTCCGCGCTTCGGAAGTCTACTTCGAAAACGTCGCCATACCGGGCGACGCGCATCTGCCCGGCGGGATCGAGCTGATCGAACAGATCACTGATGAGGCCACCGTCG
>VFKS01000443.1 GCA_009885425.1 Novosphingobium sp. | reverse complement strand
CCCGAGGCTCTGGCGCGGCTGATCCGTGGCCTGTCGGGATGATCCCGGTTCCGATGAACACGCAGGTCTGGCTGGCGGCAGGGGTGACGGATATGCGCAAGGGCTTTGCCTCGCTGGCAGCCCAAGCCGAGCAGACGATGCAAGCCAACCCGTTCACTGGCCATATGTTTGTGTTCCGGGGGCGACAGGGTGATCTGATCAAGATCATCTGGTGGGATGGGCAAGGCGCGTGTTTGTTCTCGAAGCGGCTGGAGAAGGGTCGGTTCGTCTGGCCAGCTGCCAAGGAGGGCAAGATCGCCCTGACCCCGGCGCAGTTGGCGATGCTGCTCGAGGGGATCGACTGGCGCTTGCCACAGCGCACCTGGCGGCCTTTGACGGCGGGATAAATCGAGAGATTTTGCGGTTTGGGGATTCCCGTAAGCGCCTTGTTTTGCTATACTTTCGCCATGCTGGATGTCACCAAATCGCTGCCGGAAGACCCCGTGGAATTGCGGGCGTTCACCGCGCTTTTGCTGGCCGAAGTGAAGTCTCAGGCGGTCCTGATCGAGAAGCTGCGGCACCAACTGGCGGGCCATCGCGCCCATCGCTTTGGGGCATCATCAGAGACCGCCGAGCAATTGCAGCTGGCCTTGGAGATGAGCGAGATCGCCATCGCCGCGCTGACAGCTAGGCTGCGCCTGCCGGAGGATACCCCCGCCGACAAGCCCAAGCGCAAGCCGATCCCCGACCATATTCCGCGCGTCGAGGTCGAATTGACCACCGGCGATACGGCCTGCGCCCAGTGCGGCGGCAAGCTGCGCCGGTTGGGCGAGGATGTGACCGAGGAGCTGGAATATGTCCCCGGCCGCTTCATCGTGAACCGCATCGTGCGGCCCCGGATGGCCTGTTCTGGCTGCGATTGCTTCACCCAAGCCCCACTGCCGTCGCGCCCGATCGAGCGCGGCAGGCCCGGACCGGGACTGCTCGCTCATGTTCTGGTCAACAAATATGCCGACCACTTGCCGCTGTATCGCCAAAGCCAGATCTTCGAGCGCGACGGGCTCGACATCGACCGCTCGACACTGGCCGACTGGGTTGGCAAATCCACCGCCCTGCTGCAACCCCTGGCCGATGCCATTGGGCGGCATGTG
>VFKS01000108.1 GCA_009885425.1 Novosphingobium sp. | reverse complement strand
GCCGGGCGCAATGGAATGGTGTGCTGCTGTAGCTCAGTGGTAGAGCGCATCCTTGGTAAGGCTGAGGTCGGGAGTTCAATCCTCCCCAGCAGCACCATTCCACTGCCGTGTTTGCCAAACGAATCCAGCAGTCCTGCCTTGCAAGACTCGGCCAAGAAGGGCTATCGCGCGGCCATGGGTTTTTTCGGCAAGATATTCACCTGGTGGAACGGCGCGACCGTGACCACGATGCTCAATTCCGCACTGACCGGCGAACAGGTTGGCAGCGATGCGCAGGGTAACACCTATCATCGGGCGAAGAAGCCCTATCCCAAGGGGCACCCGTTTGCCGGGAACGAACGCCGCTGGGTGATCTATAACGGCGCCAACGATGCCAGCCGGGTTCCGGCCGAATGGCACGGCTGGCTGCACGGCTCGTTTAACGGCGTGCCCGAATCAAATCTGCCCGCCGCGCGGATCTGGGAACTGGACTATACCCCCAATGCCACCGGCACGCCGGCTGCTCATCGTCCGCGCCACGGCCGGACGAACGGGGATTATGAGGCATGGTCTCCGGACGCCTGATGCGCGGGGCTTCGCTTCTGTTGCTGGCGCCGCTGGCCTTGGCCGCCTGCAAGGGCGATGGCGGGGCTGATGCGACTGCCACTGAAGTGCCCAAAGAGGCTGCAGGCCAGACCGTTGCGGGTGAAGTAATCGAAAGCGAATATGGCACGCCGGTGAAAGACCGGGTGGCGACAATCGGCCTGCTCAACAAGCGCAACAACCTGTCGCAAGACGTGGTGCTGAAAACCGGTGAGGCCAAGCGGATTGGCAATGTCACGATTCGGCTGGCTACATGCGAGCGCAGCCTGCCGTGGGAAACCCCGCCTGAGGTTGGCGCTTTTGTGCAGGTGTTTGTCGAAGAGCGCGAAAAAGCCGATCAGGCGCTGGCCTGGCGCAAGGTATTCTCGGGCTGGCTGTTCAAGAACTCGCCCAGCCTCAATGTGGTTGAGCACCCGGTCTATGACGTCTGGGTCAAGGATTGCGCGATGAAATTCCCGGGCGAAGAAGATAGCCCGACACCGGCCCCAGCGGCATCGGCCAGCAGCGCGGCAAAACCGGCCGGAAGCGCCAGCGCTACCCCGGCGGCTGCGCCCTCGCCCAAACCGTCTGCCAAGCCATCTCCTGCGCCCGCGCCCAGCGTCGATCTCTGAGCGGCGCGCAGCCGGGCGAGATATTCGCTCTGGCCAATCTCTATCGCGCCCATCGAGGCCAGATGATCGGTCATGAACTGACAGTCGAGCAGCATCGCGCCGCCCCGGCGCAGTGCCGCGACCAGCCAGGCCAGCGCGACCTTTGACGCATTAGGCACCCGGCTGAACATCGATTCGCCGCAGAACACCCGGTCAAACCCGACCCCGTAGAGCCCGCCGACCAGCTCTTCGCCCTGCCAGCACTCGATCGAATGGGCCAGACCCTGATCGTGCAGCGCGCGGTAGCTGGCTTCAATCCGTCCGCTGATCCAGGTGCCTTGGGCATCGGCGCGGGGCCCCGCGCAGTGGCGGATCACTGCAGCGAAATCGGCGTTGCAGGTTACCCGAAAATTCCCGTTTTTCAGCAATTTGGCCAAAGAGCGCGAACAGTGGAAACCATTGAGCGGCAAAATCGCCCGGCGGCGCGGTTCGACCCAGAAGATCTCCGGATCCTCGCGCGCATCGGCCATGGGAAAAATCCCGCTGCGATAGGCTAAGAGCAGGGTTTCTGGATCAATCGGCAAAGGGGATGCAGGAGCGTGCACGGTAAATTCTACTATGGACCTTTGCAGATCGCTTGTCATCGGGCAGTCTTGGCTCTAGAGGCCCTTCCGCCTGCAGGAGTGTAGCTCAGTTGGTAGAGCATCGGTCTCCAAAACCGAGGGCCGTGGGTTCGAGTCCCTCCACTCCTGCCAGTTTTCTTGGCTCTTGAAACCGAACCCCGCGATGCCTGATGACGCCCAACCCGTGCCGTCCGCTCCGCCGCGCTTCGGCTCGCATGACTGGCTGACGGCTGAGCCGGGACCGCGCGAATTCGTTTGGCTAGCGCTGTTTCTGTCGCTGCTGTCGGGCCTGCCGGTGCTGGTGGCGACCTATCCGCAGATGGTCGACTATCCGGCTCATCTGGCCCGGATGCACATCATGCTCACGCGTGACAACAGCCCGTTTCTGCAGGAGTATTACGGCTTTCAGTGGCGCTGGATGGGCAACCTGGGTGCCGATATTCTGGTCTGGCCGCTAACCTGGTTTGTCAGTTTGGAAAGTGCCGGCCGGATCATGGCCGGGGTGATCCCGCCGCTGACGGGCCTGTCGATCATGGCCGCCGAATGGGCGGTGCGCCGCCGAATCGGGATGGCCAGCTTGCTCGCCTTTGCCTTCGTCTGGTCACCCTCGGCGCTGCTCGGTTTCCTCAATTTCGGGTTGGCGCAGGCTGCCGCGCTGTTCGCCTTTGCACTGTGGGTGCTGCTCGACGGTAAAAGCTGGCGCGCGCCGCTGTTTATTCCGATCGGCGCTTTCGTCTGGCTCGGCCATGTTTCCGGCTGGGGCATTCTGGGCATTCTGGTGTTCGGCTACGAATGGTCCAAGGACAAGTCGTGGCGCGCGTTCATCGCCCCATGGCCTCTGTTCTTCCCATTCCTGACGCTGATTCTGGCGGACAACCCGGGCAAGCCGCCCTCTTATGGCCCGGCGCCGCAGCTCTATAAATGGGCGATTTGGAAGCAGGCGATGCGCGGCACCTTCCAGTGGGTCGATTACGGAATGACCATCGCGATCGGCCTGCTGCTGGTGGCATCGCTGGGGTTCAGGAAGTGGGACGGCAAGCTGGGCTGGGCGGCGCTGATCATGTTGGTGTCCTCGCTGGTGCTGCCGCGGCATATCTTTGGCGGCGATTTGGTCGATGCGCGGATGATCTCGGCCGGGCTGATGGTCGGTGTGATGTGCCTGTCGTGGCGGGCGCCGCGCTGGCTGGTCCTGCTGGTCCCGGCAGTGTTCCTGTTCCGGCTGGGCTACACCACGATCGACTGGGAGCGCGATTCGCGCGAGACTGCCGAGGCCCTGACCGCGCTCGAAGGGCTGCCGCAGGGCGCCAAGGTGGCGAGCTATGTGGTGACCGAGCGCAGCGAATGGGGCTTCAACGGCAAGGAGCATATCTGCGGCTACGCAGTGGTTCGGCTCGACGGTTTCACCAACTGCAATTTCGCCCTGCCTGGCATCCACATGATGACGATTAACGGCGGCGGGCCGTTCTTCCGCGATCCGTTCCACCGGCTCAACCACAGGGCCGGGCGCAAGATCGACATCTCGGATTACAACCCGGCCAAGCATGCCGATTACCTGTGGTATGTCGGCCAATCCGACCCGGTCAAACTGCCGCGCGGCTTCAAGGTCGAAAAGCGCGGACGCACTTGGTTCCTCGCGCGTCTTGCAAAACCGCGTGACGGTAGCTAAGTGGCGCACTGTCTTCCGGCATTTGGACGAATACCGCTGCCCCTCCCGGCTCCCTGGACCTTCCAGATGCCGGGGCGGCGCTGTCCCCATGGCGGAAGGCCCAAGGTGCAAACCCTTCAAGGTGAGTAAGCGTTCATGGCCAAGTTCAATCCCGGCGAATTCATGCGCCAGGTTCAGACCGAAGCGCGCAAGGTGGTCTGGCCCAGCCGTCAGGAAACCGTAACCACCGCAATTTTCGTGGGCATCATGATGACGGTCCTCGCGATCTTCTTCCTCGGTGTCGATACGGTCTTCGGCAAGACCGTTCAGTTCCTTCTTTCGCTGGCCTGATAGCCGGCCGCCCCTAATTCAGAGACACGCACATGGCTCGCTGGTACATCATCCACGCCTATTCGGGCTTCGAAAGCAAGGTCAAGGAATCGATCCTGTCCGAAGCCGAACGCAAGGGGCTTGAGGCCCTGGTCGAAGCGGTAGAAGTTCCGCACGAAACGATCACCGAGGTAAAGCGCGGCAAGAAGGTTCAGGTCGAACGTAAGACCATGCCGGGATATGTGCTGGCCAAGCTGACGATGAACGATGACGTTTATCACCTGATCAAGAACACCGCCAAGGTCACCGGGTTCCTGGGCCTCAACGGCAAACCCCAGCCGATCAGCGAGCGCGAGGCCTCGCGCTATTTCGGCGCCCGCGATGCCGCTGCGGCCGAACCCAAGAAGCACATCTCGGTCGATTACGAAATCGGCGATGCGGTCAAAGTGCTCGACGGCCCGTTCAACTCGTTCACCGGCGTGGTGGAAGAACTCGACTTCGACAAGAACCGGGTCAAGGTCTCGGTCTCGATCTTCGGCCGCGCCACCCCGGTGGAACTGGACTTCGAACAGGTCGAACTGGTCAAGTAAGGCGATCCAGCCAAAGCTTGCATTTCCGCGCGCCTTCCCTTAGTCGCGCGGCTTCGTTTGGGGCTTGCCCCGGCGATTCCCTGCGGGAGGCGATTTTCGGATCGTTGTTTGACCGCTTACTCTGAGGACTGTCCTGCGAAACAGCGGGGCGGCCAACAGGAAGATAAGGAGGTCCATCGTGGCCAAGAAGATTGAAGGCTATATCAAGCTGCAGGTAGCCGCAGGCTCTGCCACTCCCTCGCCGCCGATCGGCCCTGCCTTGGGTCAGCGCGGCGTCAACATCATGGAATTCTGCAAGGCGTTCAACGCCGCCACGACGGACCTGGAAAAGGGGATGCCAATCCCCACCATCATCACCGTCTATGCCGACCGGTCGTTCACTTTCGTGACCAAGACCCCGCCAGCCTCGTTCCTGATCAAGAAGGCCGCTGGCCTCAAATCGGGCTCGAAGGAGCCGGGCAAGATTTCGGGCGGAACGATCACGCGTTCGCAGCTGGCCGAAATCGCCCAGACCAAGTTCGCCGATCTCAACGCGAACGACATTGAACAGGCGACCAAGATCATCGAAGGCTCGGCCCGCTCGATGGGTCTCGACGTGGTGGAGGGCTAAGAACATGGCACAGACCAAAAAGCAGAAGTCGCTGGCCGATAAGCTGGGCGAAAACCAGATGATGCACGGCGTCGATGCGGCGATTCAGATGCTGAAGGACCTCAAGACCACCAAGTTTGACGAAAGCCTCGAGGTTTCGCTGAACCTGGGCGTCGATCCGCGCCACGCTGACCAGATGGTCCGCGGCATGGTCGTGCTGCCTTCGGGCACCGGCAAGGACATCAAGGTTGCGGTCTTCGCGCGCGGCGAAAACGCCGAAAAGGCGCTGGCTGCAGGTGCTGACAAGGTTGGCGCCGAAGACCTGCTCGAAGACATGCAGGCCGGTAACCTCGATTATGGCCGCGTGATCGCCACGCCGGACATGATGGGCGTTGTGGGCCGTCTGGGTAAGGTGCTGGGTCCTAAGGGCCTGATGCCGAACCCCAAGCTGGGCACGGTTACCCCGAACGTCGCCGAAGCGGTCAAGGCTGCAAAGGGCGGCCAGATCGAATTCCGCGTCGAAAAGGCCGGGATCATCCACGGCGGGATCGGCAAGCTGTCGTTCTCGAACGAAGCGCTGAAGGCTAACTTCGTCGCATTCGTCGATGCCGTGGTGAAGTCAAAGCCAGCCGGCGCCAAGGGCAAGTACCTGCAGAAGGTCGGCCTGTCCTCGTCGATGGGCCCAGGCCTGAAGATCGATCTGAGCGAAGTGCAGGGCGCCTAAGCATCTGATACTTCAATCTGAAAAAGGGCCGGGAAGCACCACGCTTCCCGGCCCTTTTTAGTTGTGGCAAGATCG
>VFKS01000472.1 GCA_009885425.1 Novosphingobium sp. | reverse complement strand
TGTTCTGGCTGGCGCTGGCGCTGATCATCGTGGGGTCGGGATTTCTCAAGGCCAATATCTCGGTACTGGTGGGTCAGCTCTACAAGCGGACCGATACCCGGCGCGACGCGGCTTACACCATCTTCTACATGGGCATCAATCTAGGCGCCGCTGCGGGCGGTATTCTGGTAGGTTATCTGGGTCAAACCGTCGGCTGGGCCTATGGATTTGGCCTGTCGGGCATTGGCATGGTGGTGGGACTTGCCGTGTTTGTCCTTGGCAAGTCGGCCCTGCGCGGCGCGGGCGAGGCAGTAAGCTCTTTGACCCGCCAGAAAGAAATGCTGATCTACGGCGGCGGGATCGCAGCGGTGGTAGTGATGTGGTTGCTGATCCAGTATCGTGATGCGATACAAGCTCTATTGATCGTGAGCGGAATCGGCCTGCTTGGCTATGTCCTCTATGAAGCCTTCAAACTGCCGAAGGAACCGCGCGAGCGAATTTTTGCCATCCTGTTCCTGATCGCTCTTAATCCGCTGTTCTGGGGCCTGTTCGATCAGGCGCCGGGCAGCCTCAATCTCTACACCGACAAGTTTGTCGATACGGGAAATATTCCAGCATCGGTGTTCCAGTCGATCAATCCGATCTACATTGTCCTGCTTGCGCCGCTGTTCGCGGCCCTCTGGCAATGGCTCGGTAAGCGCGGGTTGGAGCCATCAGCTCCGGCCAAATTCGCGCTGGCACTATTCCAGGTTGGCGCGGGCTTTTTGGTGTTTGCTTGGGGTGCGCAGGCCGCTGGCGTTGGAGCGGTCACCCCGGTGATCTTCGTGTTCCTGATTTACTTGCTCCACACCACTGGCGAGCTTTGCCTCAGCCCGGTCGGGCTTTCGGCGATGAACCGGCTGGCACCGACCTTCATGGCCAGTCTGATCATGGGTGCGTGGTTCTATATGACTGCGGTGGGCAGCTTCCTGGCGGGCCTGATCGGCGAGGCATCTGGGGGAGAAAGCGGTGAGCTGACACAGGGACTTGTACTCACCATCTACAACCAGATCGGCTGGATTGCGATCGGTGTGGGCGTGGTCGTCCTCCTGATCAGCCCGATCGTAAAGCGCTGGATGCATCTCGATACGCTCGAAGATGCGCCAGCCCCCGAAACTGCAGCGGCCAAGGCGGAGTAAGCCCAATGCGCAAGTTGCATCGTTCGCTGCTGTCTGCGGCCGCCTGCGCGCTTGCGCTGGGCGGAACCGGGCCAGGTTTGGCCAAGGACAAGAAGGACGAAACCCCCGCCATCAAAGCGGCGCGGGATTTCAACAAGGATCCTTATCCTTCCACTTACCGGCCCTATGCCGGGGCCCCGACCGCGCTGGTCGGGGGCACGGTGTTTGATGGCACCGGGCAGCAGATTGACCGCGGCACGGTGCTGATCAAGGACGGCAAAGTGGTCGCGGTCGGCGGGCCCGATCTGGCGGTGCCCGATGGCTACACCCGGATCGACGCCAGCGGTAAGTTCGTCACCCCCGGGATCATCGATGCCCACAGCCATCTGGGCAACTATCCCAGCCCCGGGGTTGAGGCGCATTCCGACGGCAACGAATTGACCAATCCGACCACCCCCAATGTCTGGGCGGAACACTCGGTCTGGCCGCAGGATCCCGGCTTTTCGCGGGCTATGGCCAATGGCGGGGTCACCTCGCTGATGGTCCTGCCGGGTTCGGGCAATCTGATGGGCGGGCGCGGGGTGGTGCTGAAAAACGTGCCGGCGCGGACCATGCAGGCGATGAAATTTCCGGCCGCGCCCTACAGTCTCAAAATGGCCTGCGGGGAAAACCCCAAGCGGGTCTATGGCTCCAAGGGCCGTGCACCTTCGACCCGGATGGGCAACCTGGCGGTCAACCGCGAAACCTGGATCAAGGCCAGCGAATACCGGACCAAGCGTAATGCCGGAAAGCTCGAAAGCCGTGATCTTGGCATGGAAACACTGGTCGGCGTGCTCGACGGCGAAATTCTGGTCCAGAACCACTGCTACCGCGCCGATGAAATGGCCGTGGTGCTCGATATGGGCAAGGAGTTTGGCTACAAGGTCAGCACCTTCCACCACGCTGTCGAAGCCTATAAAATCGGCGATCTGCTGAAAGCGGCCGATACCTGCAGCGCGATCTGGGCCGATTGGTGGGGCTTCAAGATGGAGGCCTATGACGGGATTCCGGAGAACGCCGGGATCTTGTTCAAGGCCGGGGCCTGCGTCGTGATCCATTCGGACGATGAAAACGGCATTCAACGCCTCAATCAGGAAGCGGCTAAGGCACAGGGCGATGCCCGCCGGATCGGAATCGTTGTCCCTGATGGCGAAGTGGTCCGCTGGCTGACCTTGAACCCGGCCAAGGCAATCGGGATCGACAAGCTGACCG
>VFKS01000397.1 GCA_009885425.1 Novosphingobium sp. | reverse complement strand
TTGGGACAACAGCTTTCCCGACTATGCCAGCGCGATCCTTTACGCCGATATCGGCAACAACCGGGGCGAAACCGGCGCGCCGATCTCTAACGCCGGGGCCGGCACGGTCTATCCGGGCAATGTCACCACGGTTGACGATGCCTATTACGATGCCTCGGGCCTGCGCAAGGACACCGTCGCCGCGATCGGCTTCAAGAGCCCGCTCGGCGAAAGCGTCGATGTTCAAATCCGTGCCTATTACCACCACAACAAGGGCATGGGTCTGTGGGCGACGCCCTATGTTCCCAGCCCCAACGGCGTGCCGATCTCGATCCGCACCACCGAATACAAGATCGATCGCGGCGGGGTGTTCGGCAAGTTGAGCTGGGAATACCGGGGCAACACCCTGACCGTCGGCGGCTGGTATGAAACCAACAGCTTCAACCAGGCCCGCCGGTTCTATGCTCTGCAGAGCCGCACTGTTCCGGGCCGTTCGTTCCGGGAATACCCGACAAGTCCGTTCTTCACCCAGTGGGAATTCAATTTCGACACCCAGACGCTGCAGTATTTTGTCGAAGACCGGATTGATCTGGGCGCGCTCAAGGTCAACCTCGGGTGGAAGGGCTTTCGCGTGACTAACGAAGCCACCGCTGTGGTCGCGGCCAGCTTCCCGCAGGGCAAGATCGACGCGACCGACTGGTTCCAACCGCACGTCGGGGTCAACCTGACGATCAGCCCCAATGCCGAAGTCTTCGCCGGCTTCACCCAGTCGACCCGCGCCTTTGCTTCGGCCACGACCACTGGGCCGTTCTCGACCAACCAGACCGGGTTCAACGCCATCGCCGGCACGCTGAAGCCGGAAACGTCCGATACCTATGAACTGGGCGCCCGCTACAACAGTCAGACGTTCAACGGGACGGTCGGAGTCTATCTGGTCAATTTCAACAACCGTCTGCTCTCGGCCGCTAGCGGACCGAGCATCGTCGGCAGTCCTTCGGTGCTGCAAAACGTCGGTTCGGTCCGCTCGGTCGGGTTCGAAGCGGTCGGCGAGGTCAAGCTGGGCGGCGGGCTCAGCCTGTTCGCGTCTTACAGCTATACCGATGCGACCTACCGCAACGATGTCT
>VFKS01000376.1 GCA_009885425.1 Novosphingobium sp. | reverse complement strand
GAAGAGTTCGCGGAGGCTGCGGAATGAGCGTTACCGAGCAATTCCTCCCCGGCACGGGGAGGGGGACCGCCGCAGGTGGTGGAGGGGGTTCGCGCCCTGAAGCGAGGCTGCTTGTTGGGGCTAACCCCCTCCGTCAGCCGCTTCGCGTCTGCCACCTCCCCACAAGCGGGGAGGAAATCCGTTGACCGAGTTCTTCCAATCCCTGGGCATGACCTACGAATGGTCGTGGTTCACCGCGACCATTGCAGGCATCCTGCTGATCGCGCTGCCGCTGATGCTCAGCGTGGCGATGATCATCTATGTTGATCGCAAGATCTGGGCGGCGATGGCACTGCGGCGGGGGCCGAACGTGGTCGGACCGCTGGGGCTGCTGCAAAGCTTTGCCGATGGTCTGAAGGTGTTCCTGCAGGAAACGATCATTCCCACGGGCGCCAGCAAAGGGCTGTTCCTGCTCGCCCCGATCCTGACCTTTACCGTCGCGCTGATGGCTTGGGCGGTGATCCCGTTCAACGGCGGGGCGATCCTGGCCGATATCAACGTCGGGTTGCTCTATGTCCTCGCGATCTCGTCGCTGGGGGTTTACGGCACGATCATCGCAGGCTGGTCGTCGAATTCGAAGTATCCGTTCTTCTCGGCGATGCGCGCCTCTGCGCAGATGATTTCGTACGAAGTCTCGATCGGGTTCATCCTGATCTGCGTGGTGATGTACGCCGGCACGTTCCAGATGAACGGCATCGTGCTGGGCCAGCGCGGGCATATTTTCGGGTTCCTCAACGGTTATGGCTTCAACCCGCTGCTGTTCCCGATGGCGGTGATGTTCCTGATCAGCGGCATGGCCGAAACCGGCCGTGCACCGTTTGATCTGACTGAGGCGGAAAGCGAGCTCGTCGCCGGCTATCAGACCGAATATTCCAGCATGAGCTTTGCGCTCTACTGGCTTGGTGAATATGCCAACGTGCTGCTGATGTGCGCGCTTAACGCCACGCTGTTCTGGGGCGGCTGGCTGCCCCCGGTTGAATGGGCGCCGCTGTACTGGATCCCCGGATGGCTGTGGCTGTTCGCCAAGATCTTCGTGTTTTTCTTCATCTTCAGCTGGGTCAAGGCGACCGTCCCGCGCTATCGCTATGACCAACTGATGCGGCTCGGCTGGAAGGTGTTCCTGCCGGTATCGCTGGGCTTTGTTGTGCTGGTGAGCGGCTGGCTGATGCTGACGAGGGGGGCGGCGTGAGCAACACCGCCGTTCTGGCCACAATCCTGCACTGTGTATTTTCTCCGCCGGGACATGAGTCCGGTCCGGAGAAGCTGATAGGCGTGTTGAATGTCAGGATGGATGAAGCCACCGCCGGGAGCGTTGCCTCAGGCCAGCCGCCAGTTTCGACCGCGATTTATTCAGGTGAACCAGCGTCACAGCGCGAATGGAGCTTTGCTGGATCCGAACCCAACGAAGCTGGTGAAGTTAACGTTGTGCGTGTCGTGCCCCGGCAGGATTTCTCCAATCCCTATGCCTTCCAAATGGGGAAGAGCACCAAGATTGAAAATCATAAATACAAATTTGAACCAATCGTAAAAGGCGTATGCTCTTTGATGTCTGAGAGCGATCTGCCTGAAGGAGAACGGCAGTGACCGCCGCCCAGCTCATCAAATCGTTCACCCTGTGGGAGTTCGTCAAGGCGCATTGGCTGACCTTGCAGTACTTCTTCAAGCCCAAGGCGACGATCAACTATCCGTTCGAGAAGAATCCGCTGTCGCCCCGGTTTCGCGGTGAGCATGCGCTGCGGCGCTATGCCAATGGCGAGGAACGCTGCATTGCCTGCAAGCTGTGCGAAGCGGTCTGCCCGGCGCAGGCGATCACGATCGAGGCCGAACCGCGCGATGATGGTTCGCGCCGGACCACGCGGTATGACATCGACATGACCAAATGCATTTTCTGCGGCTTTTGTCAGGAAGCCTGCCCGGTCGATGCGATCGTCGAGGGGCCGAACTTCGAATATGCAACCGAGACGCGGCAGGAATTGTTTTACGACAAGGCCAAGCTGCTGGCGAACGGGGACAAGTGGGAGCGGGCACTGGCCGCTAACCTTGAAGCCGATGCGCCGTATCGTTAGGGGCGCGCCCAAATGGATATGAAACCATGATTACGGCACTTGCCTTCTACCTCTTCGCGGCGCTCACCGTCATAGCCGGCGCGATGACGGTTACCGCGCGCAACCCGGTCCATTCGGTGCTGTGGCTGATCACGGCCTTTTTTAACGCCGCCGGGCTGATGGTGCTGGTTGGCGCCGAGTTCATCGCGATGCTGGTGGTGATCGTCTATGTCGGCGCGGTTGCGGTGTTGTTCCTGTTCGTGGTGATGATGCTCAACGTCGATTTCGCCGAAATGCGGGCCGGGTTCGTCAAGAACTTTCCGCTGGGGCTGCTGCTGGCGGCAGTGCTGCTGGGCGAGCTGCTGCTGGGCCTTGGGGCCTGGAGCGCGGGCGGCATTCAGCTGGGTACTGCCGATGGCAGCGCGGCCATTCCGGTTGATGTCAGCAATACCAAGGCGATTGGGCTGCTGCTTTACAGCAAGTACCTGTTCCTGTTTGAAGCGGCCGGGATCCTGCTGCTGGTTGCCCTGGTGGGCGCGATCGTGCTGACCCACCGCAAGCGGCCGGGGGTGCGCTCGCAGAACGTCGCCCAGCAGAACGCGCGGCGCCCTGACGAGGCGACCGTCAATGTCTCGCCGGAAGTCGGGCAGGGGGTAAAGCTGTGACCATCGGGATCGAACATTACGTCACGGTCAGCTCGATCCTGTTCGTGCTGGGCGTGCTGGGCATTTTCCTCAACCGCAAGAACGTGATCATCATCTTGATGGCGATCGAACTGATCCTGCTGGCGGTGAACATCAACATGGTCGCGTTTTCCAGTTTCCTCGGCGATCTGACGGGTCAAGTGTTCGCAATGTTCGTGCTGACCGTGGCAGCCGGTGAAGCCGCCGTGGGCCTTGCGATCCTGGTCATTTACTTCCGCGACCGCGGCACAATTGCGGTTGAAGACGTCAACCAGATGAAGGGTTAGGGCAAGCTCGTGGAACCGATCCTTCTCATCGTATTCCTGCCGCTGCTGGCCGCGATCATCGGCGGGCTGGGCAACCGCGCGCTCGGCAATGTGCCGGTCAAGCTGTTGACCACCGGCGCGCTGTTTGCAGCCTGTGCGCTCAGCTGGCCGATTTTCCTGAGCTTCGTCGGCGGCCATGCCGTGCCGCAGGTGGTGCCGGTGCTGCACTGGGTTCAGTCGGGCAGTCTGGCATTCGAATGGGCGCTGCGGGTCGATACCCTGACCGCGGTCATGCTGGTCGTGGTCACCACCGTCTCGGCGCTCGTTCACCTCTATTCGTGGGGCTATATGGCCGAGGACCCGGATCAGCCGCGGTTCTTCGCCTATCTGTCCCTGTTCACCTTCGCCATGCTGATGCTGGTAACCGCCGATAACCTCGTCCAGATGTTCTTTGGCTGGGAAGGGGTGGGGCTCGCCTCATACCTTCTGATCGGGTTCTGGTTCAAAAAGCCCAGCGCCAACGCCGCCGCGATCAAGGCCTTTGTGGTCAACCGGGTTGGCGATCTGGGCTTTATGCTGGGGATTTTCGGGACCTATCTGGTGTTCAACACCGTCTCGATCCCCGAGATTCTGGTTCGCGCGCCGAGCATGGCCGGATCGACTATCGGCTTCCTCGGAATGCAATGGGACACGATGACGATCCTGTGCATTCTGCTGTTCATCGGCGCGATGGGCAAATCGGCACAGCTGGGGCTCCACACCTGGCTCCCCGACGCGATGGAAGGGCCAACGCCGGTTTCCGCGCTGATCCACGCTGCAACCATGGTCACCGCTGGGGTGTTCATGGTCTGCCGGCTTTCGCCGATGTTTGAGGTCAGCCCGGTGGCGATGGGCGTTGTCACCGCCGTTGGCGCGGCGACGCTGTTCTTCGCCGCGACGATTGGCACGACCCAGTGGGACATCAAGCGGGTGATCGCCTATTCGACCTGTTCGCAGCTGGGCTATATGTTCGTTGCTGCGGGCGTTGGCGCGCCGGGCGCGGCGATGTTCCATCTGTTCACCCACGCGTTCTTCAAAGCGCTGCTGTTCCTTGGGGCCGGATCGGTGATCCACGCAATGCACCATGAGCAGGACATGCGGTACTATGGCGGGCTGCGTAAACACATCCCGCTGACTTTCTGGGCGATGACCATCGGCACCCTGGCGATCACCGGGGTTGGCGTAGTCGGCGTGTTCGGCTTTGCCGGGTTCTATTCGAAGGACGCGGTGCTTGAAGCTGCATTTGGCGCGCACACCGGGATCGGCACGTTCGGGTTCTGGATGGGGCTATTTGCCGCGCTGCTGACCAGCTTCTATTCGTGGAGGCTGGTGTTCCTGACCTTCTTCGGCAAACCGCGCTGGGACCAGTCAGAGCACATCCAGCATTCGATGCATGATGATCACCACGGCCACCACGCCGAGCATGATGATGGCACCGCTGGCTATCACCCGCACGAAAGCCCGCTGTCGATGCTGATCCCGCTGGGCACGCTGTCGCTCGGCGCGGTGATTGCCGGGTTCCTGTTCCACCACGAATTCATCAGCGCGGGTACTGGCCATTTCTGGCAGGGCAGCGTCGCCTTCAGCGAAGAGCTGGTCCACCATATGCACGCCGTGCCGACCTGGGTGAAATGGGCGCCGTTTGGCGTGATGATCACCGGGCTGGCGGCGGCGTGGTACGCCTATATCCGCAACCCGGGCCTTCCCGCCAAGGTCGTCGCCGCGATCAAGCCGATCCACACTTTCGTCTACAACAAGTGGTACTTTGACGAGCTTTACAACCTGATCTTCGTCCGCCCGGCTTTCTGGCTCGGAGACAAGTTCTGGAAGATCGGCGATATCGCGATCATCGATCGGTTTGGACCCAATGGTTCGGCCTGGGCGGTGTTGCAGGGCAGCCGGATCGCGGCGCGGTTGCAGACCGGGTATCTCTATTCCTACGCGCTGGTGATGCTGCTTGGCCTCACTGCGGCGATCAGCTGGGTTCTGGTGCACTGATATGATGGAACACATCCTCTCGCTGATGCTGCTGGTCCCGCTGCTGGGCGGCGTGATCTGCTTGCTGGTGCCAGCGCAGACCGCGCGTATTGTCGCGCTGGTTGCGACACTGATCGACCTGGCACTTGGCGCTGTGCTGTGGGCCAATTTCGATGTCGGCGGCGCACGTTGGCAGTTTCAAGAGAACTACGCGCTGTTCGATGGTTTCGCGTGGAAGCTGGGGATCGACGGGATCGCGCTGATGCTGATCATGCTGTCGGTGTTCCTGATGCCGATCTGCATCCTCGCTAGCCAATCGATCGAGAAGCGTGTCGGGGAATACATGGCGGCGTTCCTGCTGATGGAATCGCTGATGATCGGCGTGTTCGCGGCACAGGACCTGTTCCTGTTCTACATTTTCTTTGAGGCTGGCCTGATCCCGATGTACCTGATCATCGGCGTTTGGGGCGGGGCTGAGCGGATCTACGCCAGCTACAAGTTCTTCCTCTACACGCTGCTCGGCTCGATCGTGATGCTGATTGCGATGATCTGGATGGCGCAAGAAGCTGCGACCACCGACATCCCGACCCTGATGGAATTTGACTTCCCGTTTGAGGCGCAGAAGCTGCTGTGGCTGGCGTTCTTTGCCAGCTTTGCGGTGAAGATGCCGATGTGGCCGGTCCACACCTGGTTGCCCGATGCCCACGTTCAGGCGCCCACTGCGGGTTCGGTGATTCTG
>VFKS01000264.1 GCA_009885425.1 Novosphingobium sp. | reverse complement strand
GTGGTTTCGGTGCTGTGGATCATGTTCGGTTACAGTCTGGCCTTTGGTGAGGGAACGACCGGTTGGATCGGGAATCTCGATCTGTTCATGCTCAACAACACGATCAACGTGCTGCACGGCGAAACCGATATTTCGGTGCGAACCAACGCGCTGTTCCAGATGACCTTTGCCGCGATCACCCCGGCACTGATGGTCGGCGCCTGGGTTGACCGAGCCCGGTTCGGCTGGGTGCTCGGGTTCTGCGCGCTGTGGGTGATGATCGTATATGTCCCCGTGGCACACTGGGTCTGGGGCGGCGGATGGCTGGCTGGCATGGGCACGCTCGATTTCGCCGGCGGGATCGTGGTCCACACCACGGCAGGCGTTTCGGCGCTGGTCGCGGCAGCGCTGATCGGCAAGCGCCAAGGCTTTCCGAAGCAGCTGATGCTGCCCCACAGCCCGTCGTTGACCATGGCTGGGGCAGCCTTGCTGTGGGTTGGTTGGTTCGGCTTCAACGGCGGGTCGGCTCTGGCAGCGAATGACGATGCCACCAGCGCGATCATCAATACGCACCTTGGCGCCAGCATGGCGGCGTTGGTGTGGATCGTGATCGAGCGGATCAAGGTCGGCAAGGCAACCAGCGTCGGCTTTGCCACCGGCGCCGTTGCTGGGCTGGCGACGATTACACCGGCAGCAGGGTTCGTTTCACCGGGGGCAGCAATCCTGATCGGCTCGCTCGGCGCGGTATTCTGCTTCCCGATGATCCAGCTGGTCAAAAAGCGGCTGGAAATCGACGATTCGCTCGACGTGTTCGCAGTCCACGGGATCGGCGGGATGACTGGCGCTCTGCTGCTGGCGATATTCCTCGATGCTGACACGCTCGGCGGCAACGGCTATGCCGAAGGCGCGACCATGCTCAGCCAGTTTGCGGCGCAGGCAATCGGGGTGTTCTCGGTCGCGGTATGGTCGGCGTTGGCGACGGTATTGATCGCCTTGCTGGTCAGCCTGATCGTGCCGATGCGGGTCAGCGAAGACGACGAGCGCGAAGGACTCGACCTCGCCAGCCACGGCGAGCGGGCGTGGGAGCTGGATTGAGGCTGCGCGGCGGTGGAAGACTCTGATCCCGGTTGGAACGGCGCCTTTCTTCGTATCCTGAACGGCACCTTTCGGCCCACAGGCCGCGCGGCTCGCTCCGATCTGGCGATCTATGGCGCGACGGTCATGATCGGTTCCCTGATCGTCAGCTTTATCGCTGGATTGGCACTGACATTCGATGCGGCCGCATTGGTGAAAGATGGACTGGCACTGCTCGCCTTGATCCCGGTTCCGGCGCTCTTGATCCGGCGCATGCATGACAGCGGCAAGCGTGCGGTCTGGATCTGGCTGGGGTTTCCGGCCATCGGCCTATGGATCGCGCGCAGTGCGGTTGCGGTTCAGTTGGGAACCGACTCCAGCGTCCAGTTCGGCAGGATGACTTGGCCGCTCGATTGGCTGGCGATTCTCTCGAATATTGCGCTTCTGGTGGTCTTGGCCCTGCCCGGCACGATCGGCCCCAATCGCTTTGGCGAAGATCCGCGCGGGCGGCAGTCGGTCATGCCGGCGGATTGAGTTCCTCGGCCAGCAAGCGCCCGATCAGTTCGATCCCTTCGCGCTGACGGGCCAGCGACAGATGGCGGATCGATACTTCGACCTGCCGATCCGATTCCCACGCCTCACCGCACGCTGCACTCGGCGCCACGATCCCGTCACGCGGTGACCAAACCGCGACGGTCCGCACCGGTGGCTTGGCGGCGATGTCGATCTCCAGCGGGGGCCGATCAACCTTGTGATCGTTGAGCAGTTCGTAAATTCGCCAGGCGTTGTTGGCCCGAAGATCGCCCGAGAAAGGACTGCCCAACGTCATCACCAGACTGACATGATCAGGATGACGTTTGGCCACTTCGCGGGCATAGATCCCGCCCAGGCTCCAACCGATCAGCGCCACTTTCGCCCCGCTCGACCTCGCCACCGCCAGCAGGCTGTCGCTCAGCCGGTCAAGCAGATCGTCCCGCGCTCCGCGGTTGCGGCCAAGCTGCCAGCCATGCGCGCGGTAACCCGCTGCGCTGAGCGAACGGCGCAGCCGCAATGATGAGGTATCGGTGGTCAGATAGCCGGGATAGACCAGCACCGGCTGCCCCTGCCCCGGCGGGATCGGCACCGGGCGCTGAAACGGGCTGGCCAGTAACGCCGGCACTTCCAGCCCCTCACCCGCCCATAGCCTAAGCGAGGGCGGGCGTGTAGCTGCCGCCACCGGCCTCAATCCCCCGTCAGGATCCGGTCGACCAACTGCTTCAC
>VFKS01000126.1 GCA_009885425.1 Novosphingobium sp. | reverse complement strand
GTCACCGAATACGAACAGATGGTCGAAATGGTCGCCAAGACCAAGGAAATGTGGGGCGGCGTCCATATCCTGATCAACAACGCCGGGATCCTGCGCGACAAGAGCTTTGCCAAAATGGGCATGGATGACTGGAAACTGGTCATCGACGTGCACCTGAATGGCAGCGCAAACTGCACCAAGGCGGTGTGGGACCTGATGCGCGAGCAAGCCTATGGCCGGATCCTGATGACCGCCAGCAGCACCGGCTTGTTCGGCAACTTTGGTCAGGCCAACTATGGCGCGGCCAAGCTGGGCCTGGCGGGCTTTACCAAGACGCTGGCTCTGGAAGGCGCGAAGTACAACGTGCGGGTCAACACGCTGGCCCCGGTCGCCGGAACCCGGATGACCGAAGACCTCGGCATGCCCGAAGCGCTGTTCAATGCACTCAGCCCGGAAAATGTCGCCCCGATGGCGCTGTATCTGGTTAGCGAAGATGCGCCGACCAACATGATCTGCGGCGCCGGCGCTGGCGCGTACCATGCCGCTTACGTCACCCTGACCCCGGGCGTGGCCCTGCCCGCCGAAGACCGCACCCCCGAAGGCATTGCTGCCGCCTGGGACCAGATCATCGATCGGACCGGCGAAATCGTTCCTCAGTCGGGCGGCGAACAGAGCGCGGTTGTGATGGCGGCTTTGGCCAGGATCGGCGGATTGGGCTAAACGCCGCACCGTATTGACACACTAATACACTTCGGGCATTCTCCCCCTCATGCCTTAGGGGAGGATGCCCGATGTATTCAGAACAAGACCTGCAATCGGCGGTGAGCGCCGGTGCAATTAGCCACGAAGCCGCCGAAGCGCTGCGCAACCATGCCAATGGCCCGCGCGCCGCGCCGAGTGCCGATGAAGAGCATTTCCGGCTGATTACCGGGTTCAACGATATCTTCGTGACGATTGCAGCCGTACTGCTGCTGGTAGCTGCAGCCGGGATTGGCGGTGCCGTTGCGCCAGGAATTGCCGGATTGCTGGTAGCCGGATCGGCATGGGGCATGGCTGAGTTCTTTACCCGCCAACGCCGGATGGCGCTTCCCTCGATCGTCCTGATGCTGGCCTTCGTTGCGGGAGTTGCAGCGGTTCCAATTGAGATAATCGACGCCGGAAATCCCAAGATGAGCGACCAAGCCGCCGCCCTGATCGGCGCAGCAGTAGCACTGTTGACGGCAGGGGCAGCCTTTGTCCATTGGCGCCGTTTCATGGTTCCGATTACTGTCGCTGCCGGGGCTGCGGCGATCGCCGGAACCGTGATCGCGCTGATCATGGCGGCACTTTATCCGCTGAACGGCACACGGACCGACGACCAATTGCTGCTGCCGTTGGTGTTTCTTGCCGGTCTAGCGGTCTTTGCAGTCGCGATGCGCTGGGACATGACCGATCCGGCCCGCGAAACCCGCCGCAGCGATGTCGCCTTCTGGCTGCACCTGCTGGCCGCCCCGATGATCGCGCACCCGCTGTTCCACTGGCTTGGGGTCAACGATGGCCAGAACATCGGCGCGGTTGCCGCCGTGGGCGTCCTGGCGGTTTATCTGCTGATGGGGCTGGTTGCGCTGGCGGTCGATCGCCGGGCCTTGCTGGTCTCAGCCTTGGCCTATGTGTTGGTCGCGCTGACCTGGCTGTTCCGCGAATTTGGCGCGGTCGAGCTTAACGTCGCGCTGACTGGGCTGGTAATTGGATCGGCGCTGCTGGCTCTGTCGGCCTTCTGGACCCCGATCCGCAGCGCCGTTGTGGCCAAACTGCCCGGCACGGTGCAAAACCGCCTGCCACGCGGGGTTGCGCTGGCCGCCTGATACAATTTGCACGAATGTTTAGTGGCCCTGGAGCTCGCGCTCTGGGGCCACTTTTCTTAATCAACCACCAGCTTGAGCAACTTACGCTCCAGCGGAAACAGCACGCCGGGCAGTTCGTGGCCGCGTTTCAGGACTTGCCCGGCCTCCCCGATCAGCGCCCATATCCCTTGTTTGGCGCGCAAGGATGGGCGCTTTTCGATCCGCGCCATCGGGCGTTCGGCAGCGCGGCGAAAGGCCGAGAACGTGGCGGCCTCAGCGGTGAAATCCATCGCATAGTCGCGGCATTCGCCAGCCGCGACCAGACGCCCATAGAGATCGAGGATGCGTTGCAGTTCGTCGCGCTGGAATCCGACTTGCGCGGGCTTGGCCGCTGTAACCGGAAAGGGTGTGACGATCGCGCTCAAGCAGACTTGGTCCGCCGTTTGCGGGTTGCTTCCAGCTTGGCCGCTGCCGCATCACGCTCTTCAAGCAGGCTGTTGAGCCGCAGCTGCATGGCCAGCATTTCACACTGCAGCAATTCCAGCTTTTGCGTCGATGGATCGAACCGTTCACTGCATGGGGTGCCATAGGGCACGAAATTCTGCGTTTCAGGAGTGACTTCCATCAGCGTCGCCTTGGCCGGAATGCCCAGCATGGTTGCGCCTTCGGGAACGTCCTTGGTCACGACCGCATTGGCCCCGATCCGAGCGCCCGCGCCAACCTGCAGTGGCCCCAGAATGGCCGCACCCAAGCTGACGATAACGCCGTCACCCAGGGTCGGGTGCCGTTTTCCGCCGACGCCATTGGTCGGATTGGTCCCGCCCAGCGTAGAGCCCTGATACATGGTCACGTTGTCGCCGATCTCGGCGGTTTCGCCGATCACTACAAAGCCGTGGTCGATGAATAAATTGCGACCGATCTTGGCGCCGGGATGAATATCGATCGCGGTCAGGAAGCGGCTGATATGATTGACCAGCCGGGCCATGAAGAACAGCTCAGCCTCAAACAGCCAATGCGCCAGCCGGTGCAACCCCAGCGCCCAGACCCCCGGATAGAGCAGCACTTCCCAGCGCGAGCGGGGTGAAGGGTCGCGGGCGACCACCGAGTCCAGATAACGGATCAATTCTTGCAGCATCTATCCACCATTGTCCCTGAAACCGGGCCTCAAAGCAAGCGCGGCTCTTTTGGACCCAACACTTCATCCAGCGCATCGCGCCAGACGCCCTGCGTGGGCGGAGCCTTACGCTCCAGACTGATCCGGTCGATTACCGCAATCAGCCGCTCAACCCCTACATGGGATCGCTCGCACCGGGGCACAAGATAGGAAGCCGCATCCGGGCCCAGTGCCAGCCCGCGCTGCTCGGCATGGAGCAGGATCAGTTCGGCCAGCATCTCGTCATCGGGCGCTCCGATTTCGAGGTGCAGCGCCGCGCTCAGCCGCGATGCCAGATCGGGCAGCTTGATCTGCCACTCCCCCGCCCCGGACCCGGCTATCAATAGCAACGGCGTGCCGCTTTCCTGTGCGCGGTTCCAGCGATGGAACAGTTCGGTTTCATCGATGGAATCGGCATCGTCGATTGCCTCACCGCCGCCATTTGCGACGAACCACTGCGCGATCAGCGATTTACCGCAGCGTGGTGGGCCAATCAGGATCGCGGTGCGGAACGGCCAGCTAGCCGCCACCGCCAGGGCCTCGATTACGCCAGCATTGGCATTGCCGACCACGATCCGCGAGGGGCCATTCGCCCCCACTTTCAGGGGAAGCACAATCTGTGACATCTCAGCGCCGGATCGACAGCGCGTTGTTGCCGACCGTCACCCTGAAGCCGCGCGCGCGCAGGGCGTCGGCCAAGGTGCCGATATCGCCTTCATAAGTCACCCGCATCACCGATGTCCCGCCCACTGCAAGGCTGGTGGTCGAAGCGACCTTTACTCCCGGCGCGCCCCGCACGGCGCCGATCGCGGAATCCACCGCCGCGGCATCGGGTGAAGCGAATTGGACCGTGAAGGTCCGCACCTCTGCCGCCTTGGTCGGCGTTGGCGTTGCCGTAGGCGTGGCGCTGGGCGTTGCAGTGGGGCGGGCTGCTTCGAGTGCTTGCTCGGGCGCATTGCCGGCCGCGATCAGTGCCGCCAGCCCGGGATCGAGCCCTTGCCGCACGTTCAGCGTGGTATCGGGCTTGAGTCGTCCGTCGGCTAGTGCGCGGGCATAGATCTGATCAATCCGCACCACAGCCTCAGCCAGCATCTTGGGAACACCCGCTTCGTCGTTCGCGGTGAGCGCAAAACTCTCGATAAAGACGTTGTCTGGACCATAGCGTGCGGTGAACACACCGCGCACCGGGCCGCCCGGCCACTGCCGTTCCAGCCGGGCTTCAGGCATGATGACATCGGCCGCGCCGAACTGGTCGAGCACATTGCGCCACCACGCCCGGCTACGCCGACTTGGCTGGCCGGCGGTGATCAGGAGCGAATCGCCGCCGCCTCCCGATGGCCGAACGTAGTCGATCGGGCTGTTGCTTGCGCGAAACTCGGCCCAGGCCTTTTGCCATTGACCCTTCACTTCAAATACTTGCGAAGTTCCACCCGAATGCAGCACCGGTATCACCAGCAAGGGCGACGAATGGGCCTGGCCGCCGTTGGTTCCGCCGATGAATTGCCCGGCCCGGGCCCG
>VFKS01000293.1 GCA_009885425.1 Novosphingobium sp. | reverse complement strand
CCGCGCGCGGTGAACACTTCGATCAGCATCGCGTGCGGCACCCGGCCATCGAGCACCACCGCGGCTTCGCACCCGGCCTCAACCGCTTGGATGCAGGTTTCGAGCTTGGGGATCATCCCGCCGCTGATCGTGCCATCGGCTTGCAGCACCGCAATATCGGCGGGGGTCAGATCGGTCAGGAGCTGTTTGCCCTTGTCCAGCACCCCGGCCACGTCGGTCAGCAGGAACAGCCGCGCCGCACCCAGCGCCGCGGCGATCGCGCCCGCCATGGTATCGGCGTTGATGTTATAGGTTTCACCGTCTTCACCGACCGCGATCGGGGCGATCACCGGGATCATGCCGGCGTCCGAAATGGTCTTGATCACTGAGATGTCGACGCTTTTGGGCTCACCTACAAAGCCGAGGTCAACCACCTGTTCGATCTGGCTGTCGGGATCGCGGGAGGTGCGCTGAACCTTGCGCGCGGTGACCAGCCCGCCGTCCTTGCCGGAAATGCCGATTGCCTTGCCTCCGGCCCCGGCGATCCAGCGGACGATTTCCTTGTTGATGCTGCCCGACAGGACCATCTCGGCGATTTCGGCAGTGGCCTTGTCGGTCACCCGCAGGCCATCGACAAACCGGCTTTCGACCCCCAGCTTCTTGAGCATCGCGCCGATCTGCGGGCCGCCGCCATGGACCACCACTGGGTTGATCCCAACGGCCTTCAATAGCACCACGTCTTCGGCAAAATCACTCGCCAGTTCGGCATCGCCCATCGCGTGGCCACCGTATTTGACCACAAAGGTCTTACCGGCATAACGCTGCAGATAGGGCAGCGCTTCAACCAGCGTTTCAGCTTTGGCGAGGATCGCAGGATCGTGGTTGTGCGGCATAGTGCGGGCGCTTTAGCCCGGTTTGCCGCGAATTGAAGCTTTTTTAGGCAGGCGAGCGATCAAGCCAGCGGCCAAGCTTGACGAACACCACGATCAGCGGTGGCACCATGATCGTCGAAAGCACCAGCTTCGACAGGATCTGCCCCTCCATGATCGAACCAATCGGCACATCCTGCCCATAGAAGCTGATCGAGATAAACAGGATCGTATCGACGATCTGGCTCAGCAGGCTGGCGATCCAGGCCCGGAAAACCAGCGCCTTGCCCTGTCCGCCCGCGATCCGCGAAAACAGATAGACGTTGAGCGTCTGTGAGGTGCCATACGAAATCAGCCCGGCGAACTGCATCCGCACGCCCTGCCCAAGCAGCTTGGCAAAGGCATCCTGATCGGTCCAGAACGATGCTGGTGGCACCGCCCTTATCACAATCGTCAGCATGATCATCGAGACGATCAGCGGGACAAAGCCATAGCGGACCAGCTGGTTGGCGCGGGCCTGCCCGAACAGTTCGGCCACCGCGCTCGAAATGATCACCAGAAACAGGAACGCAAAGATCCCGCTTTCGACCGCCAGATCGCCCAGCACCGGCCAGGTCCCCAGCGAAGCCAGTTTGACCCCCATCACCCCGGCCAGAACGCACAGCCCGCCATAAAGCAGCGAAAAGATGAATAGCGAGCGCGGGAAAGCTTGGGTCTGGTTCTGCATTGCGAAAGTCTAGCGAGGCTTTGCGGATTGGAAAAGTCCTGTGGTCATTCTTCCCCCGTTCCCGTGCGGGGATTTGACTGCGGCGTTCAAGCCGTTACCACCGGCGCTCAAGACACTCTCCGGGGAAAATACCAAACCATGTCGCACCTGATGAGCCTCTTGGGCATCACGCTGATCCTTGCCATTGCCGTGGCGCTTTCGTCAGACCGCAAGGCGATCCGCCTGCGGGTGGTCGGGGCGGCCTTTGCACTGCAAGCCGGGTTTGCCGCGCTGGTGCTCTATGTGCCCGCAGGAAACCGCGTGCTCCAGGGGATTGCAGCCGGGGTATCGGCACTGCTCAGCTACGCCGGCAAGGGCACCGAGTTTCTGTTCGGCAAGCTTGCCACGGATGACCTGGGCCAGAATTTCGCGATTCAGGCGCTGCCGGTGATCATCTTCTTCGCCGCGCTAATCTCGGTGCTGTACTATCTGGGGATCATGCAGCTGGTGATCCGCTGGATCGGCGGCGGGCTGGAAAAGCTGACCGGGGTAAGCAAGGTCGAAAGTCTCTCTGCCGCCTCCAACATCTTTGTTGGCCAATCCGAAAGCCCGCTGGTGATCCGGCCGTATCTGGCCGCGCTGACCCCCAGCCAGCTGTTCTGCCTGATGACTGTCGGCATGGCTGGGGTCGCGGGGACGATTCTGGCGGCCTATGCCAGCATGGGAATCCGGATCGACTATCTGGTTGCCGCCGCCTTCATGTCGGCGCCGGGCGGGATCCTGATGGCCAAGATCATCATGCCCGATCCCAAGGGCGAAGTCATCGTCGAGCCCGAAGAGATCAAGATCCCGGACGAGGAAGAACGCCCCGCCAACGTGATCATGGCCGCTGCCCAAGGCGCCCAGACCGGGGTCAAGCTGGCGGTGATGGTCGGCGCGATGGTGCTCGCTTTCGTGGCGTTGGTCGCGCTCGCCAATGGCATTCTGGGCGGCATCGGCGGCTGGTTCGGCTATCCCGAGCTGTCGTTCCAGACGGTCCTGGGCTATGCCTTCGCCCCCATTTTCCTGCTTCTGGGCGCACCCGATTGGGCCGAAGCGATGCAAGCCGGGAGCTTTTTCGGCACCAAAGTGGTGCTTAACGAATTCGTCGCCTTTATCGACCTGGGCGCGGCCCAAGGGCTTTCGGCCAAGACCATCGGGATCGTCACTTTCGCATTGTGTGGCTTTGCCAATTTCAGCTCGATCGCGATCCAGATGGCGGTCACCGGCGGCCTCGCCCCCAACCAGCGCCCGATGATCGCCAAACTGGGAATGAAAGCGCTGGTCGCAGGCAGCCTTTCTAACCTGATGAGCGCAGCTTTGGCCGGATTGTTCTTGAGCCTCTGACCCGCAGAAACCTGGGCCCAATCTCTCCAATCCGGAGCAAAACCGGGTACTTCTCCGGATAGGCTTACCCGCCCGCCACAGGCCAAGCGGCGGGCATGGCCCTATCTCTGCTGACACTTGCCGCCGCCGCCACCTTTACGCTGTGCAGCGATGCCCCCCGCACCACCTGCGTGGTCGATGGCGATACATTCTGGCTGAATGGCGAGAAGGTCCGGCTGGCCGATATCAACGCGCCCGAAACCCACAGCGCCGGCTGTGCGGCAGAGCGCGAATTGGGCCACCGGGCTACTCGGCGTTTGATCGTCCTGCTCAATTCCGGCCCATTCAACCTAGAGATCGAAGGTCGCCCGACCGATCGCTATGGCCGCGCGCTGCGGGTGGCCAAGCGCGGCGGGCGCTCGCTCGG
>VFKS01000240.1 GCA_009885425.1 Novosphingobium sp. | reverse complement strand
GCGCAGGTTGACCGGCTCTATGCCATCGCACTGGCCAATGGCGGCAGTGACGAAGGCCCGCCCGGTCCGCGCGGTGACGGGTTCTATGCGGCCTATTTCCGGGATCCCGATGGCAACAAGCTCAACGCCTATGTGATGGGCTGATCAGCTTGCGCCCGGCTGAACGGGCGGGCGCGCCTGCGACTAATTGTTACAAAGTCCTTGCATCGCGGCACAATCAAGCGACAGCTTGGCCTTAGAAGGATCAACAGGAAGCCACGGGGCGGGTTTAGCCCCTCCCTGCTCGCCCGGTGGCTTCTTGCTGTTTCCTGCGACAAGGAGTTCGCATCATGAAGAAGACTTTTCTTGGTTTCTCGCTGCTCGCGGTCGGTCTGGCCGGTGCTGCTGTGGCCCAAACGCCGGCCGAACGATCCGATCCTATGGGCGACGCGACCGTGACCAAGGCTGAAGCTCAGGCCAAGGCCGGCGACATGTTCGCCAAGATGGACGGCAACAAGGATGGCAAGCTCGACAGCGCTGATCGCAGCCAGCACAAGACTGAAATGCGCGGCCAGATCTTCGAAAAGCTCGACACCAACAAGGACGGCGCAATCAGTCGGGCCGAATTTTCCGCAGCGCGCGAACAGCGCCATGGCGGTGAAGGCCGCGGTGGCCATAAGGGCATGCGTGGCGACCACGGCAAGGGCGGCATGATGATGCTCAAGATGGCCGATGCCAACAAGGACCGTGCAGTCAGCCGCGACGAGTTTCTCGCCGCCCATGCCAAGATGTTCGATATGGCTGACGCCAACAAGGACGGCAAGCTGACCGCCGAAGAGCGCAAGGCCCATCATGGCAAGATGCGCGAACATATGGGCCAGCGCGGTGGTAAAGGTGGCCATGCTGGTCACGGTGATATGCCGCCTCCACCGCCCGCCAACTGAGCAGAGCCGCAGCCCGTTTCCGATGAACCAGAGCGCCGCAACTCGCCTGCTCCTCGTCGATGACGAAGCGGCCCTGCGCGAACCCCTGGCCGAGTATCTCACTCGCCAGGGGTTCGTCGTCAGCCAAGCCGCCAACGCCGCCGAGGCGCGGACCTGGCTGCGCGACGAAGTGGTCGATCTTGTCCTGCTCGATATCATGATGCCGGGCGAAGATGGCCTGTCGCTGTGCCGCCATCTGGCCGAAAGCAAATCCATCCCAACCATCCTGCTGACCGCGCGGACCGAGACGACTGATCGGATCGTCGGGCTCGAAATCGGCGCCGATGACTATGTCACCAAACCGTTTGAACCGCGCGAACTGGTCGCCCGGATTCGCTCAGTGCTGCGCCGCTCGGGCAAGACCGCAGCATCAGCGCTCGCCGAGGATGAAGTACTGGCGTTCGATGGCTGGCGGCTCGACCCCCTAAAGCGCAAGCTGACCGATGCCGAAGGTGCAGTGGTCCCGATCTCATCGGTCGAATTCCGCCTGTTGCTCGCTTTCGTTGAGCACCCTCGCCAAGTTCTTGACCGCGACCGCCTGCTCGACATGGTTCAAGGCCGCGAGGCGCACCTGTTTGACCGCGCGGTCGATAATCAGGTCAGCCGCTTGCGCCGCAAGATTGAAGCTGATCCCCGTAACCCGGTGCTGATCCAGACCGTCTGGGGCGGCGGCTATATGCTCGCCGCCGATGTCCGCCGTGAAAGCGCGGCGCGCGGATGATCCGGCGCCTTGGAAGCTGGCTCTGGCCGCGCAGTTTGCAGGGGCAACTGCTGGTGGCGATTGCTTTGGCGTTGCTGCTTGCGCAAGGCATCAGCGCGGTCTTGCTCTATCGTTCGCAGGCTGAGCGGCGCGAAGCGGCCTTGATCCACACCGCCGCGATGCGGCTATTTGGCGAGATTCGCGATGCTGGGCTGCGTCCTTTGCATCAGGCGTATCATGCCGAGCGGGACCGTCCTTTTCCGGTCGACTCGCCTGATCGCTCCCCCCTGCAACCCGGTGAGCGGCGCCTCGTGGGGGCCGAACGCGAGCTACGCGAGATAATTACGGGTCAGGGCCTGCAACTGGGCGAAGTCGTTGTGGTCAGCCGGCCGCTGTCCGACGATCCGCGCCTCCAGCGCCGCTTGCAACGCCGCGCGCAAGTGCTGGGCAAGCCGGAGCGGATGACCCGCCAGGTGCTGGTCGCCGGGATTGAGTTGCCCCAGGCCAAGCGCTGGCTGGTGGTACGCATCCCCGCACCGGGGCCAGAGCGCGGGGTGCTGCTCACCTTGATCGGCCAAACCCTGCTGCTTTATGCGCTGATGGTCGGCGCGATTGCGCTGATTGTCGGGCGGATCACCCGGCCATTGGCGGCGCTGACCGGCCGGGTAGAGCGCTTTGCCGAACGGCGCGATACCACCGGGCAGCTTGCCGCGCAGGGCCCGCAGGATATGCGCCGCCTGATCATCGCCCACAACGCCATGGAGGACAGCATCGCCGCGTTGCTCAACGAGAAGGACGTGATGCTGGGCGCAATTGGCCACGATCTCAAAACGCCGCTGGCGGCGCTGCGCGTGCGGATCGAGAGCGTCGAGGATGAAACCGAACGCGCCAAGATGGCCGCCACAATCGAGGATATCGCCCGCAGCCTTGATGATATCCTCAGCCTTGCCCGGGTCGGCCGGCCGAGCGACCCGCTCGAGCTGACCGAGCTCAACGCGCTGGTCGGGCAGGTCGCCGAAGAATTCGAAGACATGGGCGAACCGGTCAGCTTTGCGCCGACCGAGCGCACTGTCGTGCTGCTGCGCGCCACGTGGCTGCGCCGCGGGGTGCGCAATTTGGTGGTCAACGCGCTGCGGTACGGCAAATCCGCGCGGATCACGATCGCGCGCGACGGCGCTCAGGTGCTGATCCGGATCGAGGATGATGGCCCCGGGATCGCCGCCGATCAGATCGAGCCGATGATGCAGCCCTTCACCCGCGGTGAACCATCGCGCAACAGCGCCACCGGCGGTGCAGGCCTCGGC
>VFKS01000136.1 GCA_009885425.1 Novosphingobium sp. | reverse complement strand
TCAGCGAGAGCTTTATCGCGGCATCGGGTCCGGGCGGCCAGAACGTCAACAAGGTGGCGACCGCGGTACAACTGCGGCTGGATGTCTATGCCCTCGCCTTGCCGATGCCGGTGTTCGCGCGGTTCAAGCTGCTCGCCGGAAGCCGGATGACCGCGAAGGGTGAGCTGCTACTGACCGCGCAGCGGTTTCGCACGCAAGAGGCCAACCGGCAGGACGCGCGCGAGCGGATGTCAAAACTGATCGAGGAGGCGTTCGATCTGCCCGCGACCCGGGCCAAGAGCCGGCTCAACCGCATCGGCAAAGCCGCGCGGCTCGATGGCAAGAAAAAACGCGCCACGGTGAAGGCCGGACGGGGCAAGGTTCAGTTCGATTGATGCCAAAAATGCTGCGCATAATGCTGCAGCATCGCTCGGTATTTTGCTGCACTTATGCTGCGCAGCATGCCTGCGGTAAAATTTTGTAATCACTATTTTTTGTCTGGCTCTGCCGGAGCTTTCTGAACCGCCGCCGGGTCAGCTGGCAAGCGCTGTTGTTCAACCATCGCTGCCGCATCATCAAGCGCTTCGGCCTCGCCTTTGGTGACCCCGCCGGCCGTGCGGGTATCGTCGCTGCAGGCGGCGAGCGATAGAGCGATCAGGAGAACGGATAGTGCGCGCATCGCCGAACCATAGCGACTTTGCCACAAAGAAAAAGCGGGCGGTGCAGCTCTGCGCCGCAGCCCCCGCTGTTCAATCAAACCAGTCCGATCCTAGGGCTTGGTTGCCGCACCAGCATCGGCCCCGGCCGAAGCATCGGCGACAGGAGTCGCATCGATATCGCCCACGGTTTCTTCTGCCGGAATCTCGACATTGTCGGCCTGCACGTCTTCCTTGGCGCTATCGGCCGACCCGCAAGCGGCCAGCGCGAGGGCAGCCGAAGCGGCGAAAGCCAGAGCAGCAAACTTTCTCATCAAAAAAGACCTTTCCAAACTGTACGGCCCGGCGGCAGGAATGCCATGATGCTAGAGGTTCTAGCTGGCCCTGAATCCCCTGCCAACCGCCAATCTCCGTCAGCCCCGAGATTTTCGCGCAGGGCAGTTGATAAGATATAAAGATTTCTTTATATGATACCACAATGAAGATCGAACCCACCCTGCGGGCTTTGGCCGACCCAACCCGGCTGCGGATCATGCGTCTGCTGGCGGCGATGGAATTAGCCGTGGGTGAACTGGCACAGGTTCTGGGGCAAAGCCAGCCGCGGGTTTCGCGCCACGTGCGGATCCTGTGCGATGCCGGACTTGCCGAACGACAAAAAGAAGGCAGCTGGGTATTCCTGCGCAGCGCCATCGGAGAAGGCCGCGCGCCACCACTCGGTGCCGCCACCGCCCGCCTGCTCGCTCTGGCCGAGGAAGGCGACGCCGCCTTTGCCGCACGCTGCGCCGAAGACCGCCGCCACCTCGCCGCAATCCGCGCCGCGCGTGAGGACGCCGCAGAGAACTATTTCGCCCGCCACGCCGCCGAATGGGACCAACTGCGCAGCCTCCACAGCCCTGATGGCCCGGTTGAAACAGCGCTGCTGGCGGCGCTGGGGCAGGCCAGTCTGGGCGCACTGCTCGACGTTGGCACCGGCACCGGGCGGATTGCCGAGCTGCTCGCCCCTCGCGCAGCGCGAGTGGCGGGGCTCGACAAGAGCCCGGAAATGCTTCGACTGGCCCGCTCGCGCCTGCAACATTTGCCCGCTCAAGGCCTCGAACTGGTCCAGGGTGATTTTGCCGCTCTACCGTTTGCCGATGCCAGCTTTGACACAGTCGTGTTCCATCAGGTGCTGCACTACGCACAGGAACCAGCCCCGGCCCTGACTGAAGCAGCCCGGGTCTGCCGCGCAGGCGGGACCATCGCGGTGGTCGATTTCGCCGCCCATGACCATGAGGAACTGCGCGAGCGCCATGCCCACGCGCGGCTCGGCTTTACCGATGAGGCGATGCTGGCGTTGCTGGCGGAGGCAGGCTTTGCCGCTGCTCCGCCGCTGGCGCTGCCGGGCAAGCCGCTGACCGTCAAGATCTGGACCGGCACCCGCCAGCCCGCCGTAACCCACAAGACTCCAGCCAAGGCGATTCGCGCATGAACCCCTCCAGTGAAGCCCGCCGCGCCCTGGCCACGCCGCTGTTTGCCGGATTGGAAGGCGATATCGGGGTCAGTTTTGAATTCTTCCCGCCCAAGACCGAACGGATGGGCGAGATCCTGTGGGATTCGTTCGCTACGCTCGCGCCCTTGGAACCGCGCTTCGTTTCAGTCACCTATGGAGCGGGCGGCACCACGCGAGAGCGGACCCATGCCACGGTTGAGCGGATCGTGCGCGAAACCAGCATCCCTGCTGCCGCGCACCTGACCTGCGTCGATGCCAGCCGGGCCGAGATTGAGGAAATCGCCCGGGCCTATTGGGAAATCGGCGTGCGGCACATCGTTGCCCTGCGCGGCGATCCGCCGGTCGCCGGGGCCAGCTTTACCCCGCGCCCCGATGGCTATGCCAGCGCCGCCGATCTGGTCGCCGGATTGAAAGCGGTCGCGCCGTTCGAAATTTCAGTCGGAGCCTATCCCGAAACCCACCCAGAAGCCGCCAGCGCTGCCGCCGATCTCGACAACCTGAAGCGCAAGATCGACGCCGGGGCCGACCGCGCGATCACGCAGTTTTTCTTTGAGCCTGAAACGTTCCTGCGGTTCCGCGATGCCGCTGCGGCAGCCGGGATCACTGCCGAACTGGTCCCCGGAATCATGCCAGTCAGCAATTTTGGCGCGGTCCAGAAGATGTCGGGGATGACCGGCACGGCCGTCCCGCCGTGGCTGGCGCACCTGTTCGAAGGGCTCGACGATCTGCCCGCCGCGCGGCAGCTGGTCGCCGCCACGGTTTCGGCCGAACTGTGCCGCAGGCTCTATGCCGGCGGGGTTCGGCAGTTTCATTTCTACACGCTCAACCGGGCCGAGCTGTCCTATGCAATCTGCCATCTGCTCGGCCTGCGCCCACAGGACCCCCAGCCATGACCCCGCGCGAAAACCTGCTGGCTCTGGCGGCCGAACGGATCCTGATTATCGACGGGGCGTTCGGAACTGAAATCCAGAACTGGAAACTGTCTGAGGCCGACTATGCCGGATCGCTGGGCCTGACCAAGGATCAGAAGGGCAACAACGACATTCTGGCACTAACTATGCCCAAGGTGCCCGAATCGATCCACCGCGCCTACTTTGCCGCCGGGGCCGATATTGCCGAAACCAACACCTTTTCTGCCAACCGCATCAGCCAGGCCGATTATGGCGCCGAGCACTTGGTGCGCGAGATAAACCTTGCCTCGGCGCAGCTGGCCCGCAAAGTCGCCGATGAATTCACTGCGAAGGATGGCCGCCCCCGGTTTGTCGCGGGCGCAATTGGCCCGACCAACAAGACTCTCTCGCTTAGCCCCGACGTCAACGATCCTGGCTACCGCGAAATTGACTGGGATTTTCTGGTTGAGGTCTACCACGAGCAAGCCGTTGCGCTGATTGAGGGCGGGGCCGATTTCATCCTGATCGAGACGGTGTTCGATACGCTCAACGCCAAGGCTGGGATCATGGCGATCAAGCAATTGGAGCGCGAATTGGGCCGCGAAGTGCCGCTGATGCTGTCGATGACGCTGACCGATCTGTCGGGCCGCAACCTGTCGGGCCATACGGTCGAGGCGTTCTGGTGCGCGGTGCGGCATGCCAAGCCGCTGACGATCGGGCTCAATTGCAGCTTCGGTGCAACCCAACTGCGTCCGCACGTTCGCGCGCTCAGCACAATCGCCGATTGCCTGATCATGGTTTATCCCAACGCGGGCCTGCCCAATGAACTGGGCGAATACGACGAAATGCCCGAAACCACCGCCGCGCTGGTCCGCGAATGGGCCGAGCACGGCCAGATCAACGTGCTGGGCGGCTGCTGCGGATCGACGCCAGCGCATATCGCCGCGATTGCCAAAGCGGCGGCGGGACTGGCGCCGCGCGCGCTGCCGCAGCTCGCTCCGATAACCAAGCTGGCGGGGCTCGAACCGTTTGTGATAGCGGCTTGATCCGATGACCCAGCAGATCGCCTCATTCGTCAACATCGGCGAGCGCACCAACGTCACCGGCAGCGCCGCGTTCAAGAAACTGATCCTGGCGGGTGACTATGCCCGCGCGGTCGAAGTGGCGCGGCAGCAGGTTGAGAACGGCGCGCAGATCATCGACGTCAACATGGACGAAGGCTTGCTCGACGCGGTCTTTGCCATGACCACCTTCCTCAAATTGATCGCCGCAGAACCCGATATTGCCCGGGTCCCGGTGATGATCGACAGTTCCAAGTGGGAAGTGATCGAAGCCGGGCTGAAATGCGTCTCGGGCAAACCGATCGTCAATTCGATCAGCATGAAAGAAGGCGAGGACCCGTTCCTGCACCATGCCCGGCTGTGCATGGATTATGGCGCCGCCGTGGTGGTGATGGCGTTCGACGAACAGGGTCAGGCCGATACCGGCGCCCGCAAAGTCGAAATTTGTGAGCGCGCCTATAAACTGCTGATCGGGATCGGCTTTCCGCCCGAAGACATCATTTTCGATCCCAACGTGTTTGCAGTGGCGACCGGAATCGAAGAGCATAACAATTACGCGGTCGATTTCATCGAGGCGCTAGCTGAGATCAAGCGGCGCTGCCCGCACGTCCACTTTTCCGGCGGGCTGTCCAACCTGTCATTTTCGTTCCGCGGCAACGAACCCGTGCGCCGGGCGATGCACAGCGTGTTCCTGTTCCACGCGATCCCCGCCGGGCTCGACATGGCGATCGTCAACGCCGGGCAGCTGGACGTCTATGACCTGATCGATCCGGCACTGCGGACGGCTTGCGAGGACGTGATCCTCAACCGCGATCCCGGCGCTACGGAACGCCTGATCGTGATGGCCGAAAGCTTCAAGGGCACCGATACCGTCGCCGAAAAGCAGGCCGCCGAATGGCGCAGCTGGGACGTGGTCCGGCGGCTGGAGCACGCGCTGGTCAAAGGGATCGACGCCCATATTGTCGAGGATACCGAGGAAGCCCGCCTGCTCCACCCACGCCCGATCGAAGTGATCGAAGGCCCGCTGATGGCCGGGATGAACACAGTTGGCGATCTGTTTGGCGCAGGCAAGATGTTCCTGCCGCAAGTGGTCAAATCGGCCCGCGTCATGAAAAAGGCGGTCGCCCACCTGATCCCTTTCATCGAAGCCGCAAAAGAACCCGGCGCGCGGCCCAAGGGCAAGATCGTGATGGCCACGGTCAAGGGCGACGTTCACGATATCGGCAAGAACATCGTCGGCGTGGTCCTGCAGTGCAACGGCTACGAAGTGATTGACCTGGGCGTAATGGTGCCCTGGTCGAAAATCCTCGAAATTGCGATCGAGCAGGATGCCGACATGATCGGGCTGTCCGGCCTGATCACGCCTTCGCTCGACGAGATGGTCACCGTGGCCGAGGAAATGAAGCGCGCTGGGTTTACCATGCCGCTGCTGATCGGCGGAGCGACCACCAGCAAAGTCCACACTGCGCTGCGGATTGACCCCGCCTATGATGGCCCGGTGATCCACGTGCTCGATGCCAGCCGGGCC
The DNA here is from genome assembly GCA_009885425.1 of Novosphingobium sp. GTDB lineage: Bacteria > Pseudomonadota > Alphaproteobacteria > Sphingomonadales > Sphingomonadaceae > Novosphingobium. Next base: position 1,263 of record VFKS01000136.1, on the reverse strand, counting down.
GTCGGCGTGGCCAGCAAGCTATTGTCCGATACGCAGGCCGAACCGCTTGTCGCGGCCACCGCGGCGGAATATCAGCACGTCCGCGATCTGCGCTCGGGCAAGGATCCCTCGGTCCTGCTCAGCCTGAACGATGCCCGTGCCAACGGCTTCAAGGCCGATATGACCGACAAACCCCCGCCGCCCGAACACCCCGGCCTCCACGTCTTCGCCGATTGGGATCTGACCGATCTGGTCAGCGTGTTTGACTGGACCCCGTTCTTCCGCGCCTGGGAACTGGCGGGCAATTATCCCGCAATCCTGACCGACGAAGTGGTCGGCGAAAGCGCCAGCTCCTTGTTTGACGATGCGCAGGCGATGCTGAAACGGATCGTTGACGAGAAATGGCTGACCGCGCGCGGCGTGACCGGTTTCTGGCCCTGCGCACGCGATGGCGACGATGTCGAAATCCACCTGACCGAGGAAGAGCGCCACGTCCGCCTGCCGTTCCTGCGCCAGCAAATCCGCAAGAGCCGCGACCGCGCCAACTTCTGCCTCGCCGATTTCATCGATCCCGATGGCGATTGGATCGGCGGTTTTGCGGTCGGCATCCACGGGATCGAACCGCACCTTGAACGCTTCCGCGCCGATCATGACGACTATTCGGACATCCTGCTAAAGGCGCTGGCCGACCGGTTCGCCGAGGCCTTTGCCGAGCGGCTGCACCAGCACGTTCGCACCACGCTGTGGGGCTATGCCGCCGGCGAACAGCTGACCAATGAGGCGCTGATCCGCGAAGAATACCGCGGCATCCGCCCCGCCCCCGGCTATCCCGCTTGCCCGGACCACAGCCTCAAACCGGTGCTGTTCGAACTGCTGAACGCGACCGAAAACACCGGGATCACCCTCACCGAAAGCCAGGCCATGCTGCCCACCGCCGCAGTCAGCGGGTTCTATTTCGCCCACCCCGAAAGCTCATACTTCGGCGTCGCCCGGATCGGGCGCGATCAGGTGGAAGACTATGCGGCGCGGCGCGGGATGGACCTGCCAGTGGCAGAACGGTGGCTGCGGCCAAACCTGGATTGATCAAGCGGACGGTTTCGCGGTCCGGTCGGTGTTGCGCTTATCGGCCACAAACGCTTGATTGTCCGCACCCTTGACGATGTCGAATAGCCCGGTTGCCTCAAACAAGGCCGGGAAATTTTTCGCCCCGTAATTGCGTGGGTCGATCGGAGCCTGGCGCTTGGCCGCGCTGCCTGCGGCCGCCAGCAGCGCCCAGCCATCGTC
>VFKS01000302.1 GCA_009885425.1 Novosphingobium sp. | reverse complement strand
GCGTTAACCACTGATTAGGCAATTTCCTTCACTTCTGGCCTGACCGACCAAGTGGGGGCAAAATGGCTGTTACCGGCTTTACCGGCGCTGCAAATCCAGCGTCAAACCGTGAAAAATCTGTCGATGTGGCGATCATCGGGGCGGGTCCTGCGGGGCTGACCGCCGGCTATTTGTTGACCAAGGCCGGACTTTCGGTCGCGATCATCGAGAAGGACGAGCACTACGTCGGCGGGATCAGCCGGACCGTGGAGCACGAAGGCTACCGCTTTGACATCGGTGGGCACCGGTTCTTTTCGAAGTCCAAACAGGTGGTTGATCTGTGGAACGAGATCCTGCCCGACGATTTCATTGAGCGCCCGCGGATGAGCCGGATCTATTACGAGGGCAAATTCTATTCCTATCCGCTGCGCGCGTTCGAAGCGCTGTGGAACCTGGGAATCATCCGCTCGACGCTGTGCATGGCGAGCTTCGCCAAAGCCAAGGTGTTTCCGAACACGCAAATCAAGAGCTTCGAGGACTGGACCGTAAACGCGTTCGGCTGGAAGCTCTATTCGATCTTTTTCAAGACCTATACCGAGAAGGTCTGGGGCATGCCTTGCGACGAGATGAGCGCCGATTGGGCCGCTCAGCGGATCAAGGGGCTGTCGCTGTGGGGCGCCGTGATCGATGGCCTGAAGCGCAGCCTTGGTCTCAACAAGGCGCCCAACGACGGGATGGCCACCAAAACCCTGCTCGAGAGCTTCCGCTATCCGCGGCTTGGCCCCGGCATGATGTGGGATGCCGCGCGTAACAAGATCGTCGCCAGCGGCAAAGGCGAAGTGCTGATGGGCCACGCGCTCAAACAGCTCGCCAGTGACGGCCCAAATGAAGATGGGAATCGCGGCTGGCGGCTGACCGCCAGCCACGCCGATGGAGAAACCACGATCCGCGCCAAGCACGCGATCAGCAGCGCCCCGATGCGCGAGCTGGCCGCGCGGCTGCATCCGCTGCCGCAGACCAGCCTCAACGCCAAGCAGCTCAAGTACCGGGACTTCCTGACTGTCGCGCTCAAGATCCGCAGCGACGATCTGTTCCCGGACAACTGGATCTATATCCACGATTCGAAGGTCAAGGTCGGCCGGATCCAGAACTTCCGTTCCTGGTCGCCCGAAATGGTGCCCGAACCGGGCGTTGCCTGTGTTGGCCTTGAATACTTCTGTTTTGAAGGCGACGGGCTGTGGTCGATGGCCGATGACGAACTGATCGAGCTCGCCACCCGCGAACTCGCCCAGCTTGGGTTGGTCTCGGCCGAGCAGGTATTCGGCGGCGCAGTGGTCCGGCAGGAAAAGGCCTATCCGGTCTATGATGAGGATTATGCCAAGCACGTTGCCGCGATGCGCAGCGAGCTGGAAGCGGCGCATCTCAGCCTGCATCTGGTCGGGCGCAACGGGATGCACCGCTATAACAATCAGGACCACGCGATGATGACCGCGATGCTGACGGTCGAAAATATCATCGCCGGATCGCGGGTCTATGACGTGTGGTGCGTCAACGAAGATGCCGAATATCACGAGGCGGGTGCCGAAGGGGCCGCGCTCGAGCTGGCCGCGCCGCGCGCGCCAAGCGAAGATCAGGCCGCCGCGCTGGCCTCGGTCCGCGAGGTTCCGCAACGGATCGAAGCCAAGCGCGACGCGGCCTGACGGCATGCTGCGCCGCGCCGCCGATATTGTCTTCCTACGCTATCTCGCCGCCAGCGCGCTGGCGCTGGGGGTCGATATGGGGACGTTTCTGGCGCTGCTGTCCTTGGGTGCTCCCGCCGCAGCCGCCGCAGCGGTCGGCTATGCGCTGGGGATTGTGGCGCATTGGCTGGCCTCCAGCCGCGCCGTGTTCACTGCCGGGGTGGCGGAACACGGGCCTGGCCGCAGCCGCCAGAAGGCGCTGTTCGTGGGGTCTGCGCTCGCGGGTCTGGCCGTTACCACCACAATTGTCGGCGGGGGAACCGCGTTGGGGCTCGATCCGCGGCTGGCCAAGCTGGCCGCAATCGGTGCCAGCTTTGTCCTGACCTGGCTGCTGCGCGAGCGCGTGGTGTTCCGCGCCACCAGCGCGCCATGATCTTTGTCGAACGCCGCCGCGCCGGATTCACCGCCAATCTGCTGTTGCGGGTCGGGGCGATCTGGCTGGCGGTTGCGTTGATTTTCATTGCCGCCAAGTGGCGCGCGATCACCGGGCTGCACTTGCCCGATGCCGATGACAGTCTGCGGCTGGTCCAACTGCGCGATCTGGTCGCCGGACAGGGCTGGTTCGATCTAACCCAATACCGGGTCAATCCGCCCACCGGAATGGCGATGCATTGGTCGCGGCTGGTCGATGCGCCGCTGTGGCTGGTCTATTCGGCCCTCGCCCCGCTGTTTGGCGCGGCGCGGGCCGAGACGATCACACTGGTGCTGGTCCCGCTACTGACGTTGCTTGCCGCAATGCTGCTGGCTGGGCGGCTAGCCTGGCGGATGCTGGGCGATGCAGCTATTGGCTATACCTGCGTGATCCTGGCGCTGCTGACAGCGGTGACCGGGCAAATGCAGCCGCTCAGGATCGATCACCACGGCTGGCAAATCGTCGCCTTGCTGGCCGCGCTCAACGGCCTGGCCGCGCGGAGCGAGAAGACCGGCGGCCGGCTGGCCGGAATAGCCATGGCGCTGGGTCTGACGATCAG
>VFKS01000446.1 GCA_009885425.1 Novosphingobium sp. | reverse complement strand
GTCTGGTCGCGCTTCATCACATCGCTCAGCGCGATGTGCCGGGGGGTCCGCAGGATCCACGATAGTTGGCAGGTGCCGAGCGGGTGGAACCGGGTATCGACGATGAACACTTCCCAGAACTCGTTGGCGAGCTCGCGGCCGTCGCGCAGGAAATCGATCAGGCGGCCAACCGTCAAATGCTCGGGTACCGCCACGAAATCGCGGCTCATCAGGCGCCCTGCGGATTCCTCGGGGAACGACAGCGCGGCTTCGATCGCGGCGCGATCCTCTGGCTCCATTTCGGCCAGGACCGCCTGCTGGTCTTCCTCGTCAAGGTCTTCCAGCATCGCCACCGCGTCATCGGTGTCGAGCTGTTCGGCGATGTCAGCGACTTCGCCTGCCGGCAGCGCTTCGACCAGCAATTCACGGACGTGATCGTTGAGCTCGGCGAAAACCTCGCTGCCCATCAGGTCGCTGATCGCCTTGGCCAGCAATGGGCGCTCGTCGGCTTCGAGCAGTTCGAACAGATCGGCGATATCGGCCGGGTGAAGCGGTTCGACCAGATCATAGACATGATCGTTTTCGCCCGCGTCCAGCGCAGCGCGAACCCGTCGGACGAAGTCTTTCTTCAGGATGTTTTCGTCGTCCAGGCTGTCGCTTTCGCGCGCGGTATCAGCTGCCAGTTCGGCAGTGTCTTCCAGCACGGCAAGATCGCGATCCTCGGGGGCCATGGGCGGTGTCTAGGCCGCTAAAAGCCAAATGCAACCTGCCCCTGCGTTCAGCGCGTGACTTTGTTCGCAGGCCCCCTATATCAGCGCGCAAATTGCAGGAGAGCAGTCATGTCCGAATACCTTACCCTATCACTCAGCAGCGGCGGCGATGTCAAAATCAAGCTGCGTCCAGACCTTGCGCCTGGCCACGTCGCGCGGATCGTCGAACTGGTCGGCGAAGGGTTCTACGATGGGGTGAAATTCCACCGCGTAATCCCCGGCTTCATGGCCCAGGGCGGCTGCCCCAACGGGACCGGGATGGGCGGATCGTCCAAGCCCGACCTGCAGGCTGAATTCAACAACGAACCGCACGTCCGCGGGGTCTGTTCGATGGCCCGCACCAATGCCCCGCATTCGGCCAACAGCCAGTTCTTCATCTGCCTTGACGATGCGACCTTCCTTGACCGCCAGTACACCGTCTGGGGCGTGGTCGAAGAAGGCATGGATCACGTCGACAACCTGCCGAAGGGCGAACCCCCGCGCGAGCCGGGTTCGATCGTCAAAGCGGTGGTCAGCTGATTTGAGAGGGGCGGGGAAACTCCCGCCCCTTTTGCTATTTGAACAGTTTCATCACCGTGTTGACCCCATCGACAATGTCGCTGGCCGTAACCGCCTGACCGCCGCCGACGATGTTCGAGACCTCATTGGGCTTGTCCGCTTCCGCCAGGACTGTTCGGCTGAGGCGGCGGAATGGCAACGACTGAATCCAGACCTTGCCTGGCCCGGTCAGCCGCGCGAACATCCAGCCCTCGCCGCCGATTAAGGTGTTCTTCATGTCCTTGAGGATGCCTTCGCCCAGGACAGCGGTGTCGAAACGAACGCTGGGTTCAAACGCGGCGATGCATCCGGCATCGACGTGGAGTTGTTCACCTTGCTTTAGCTCGCGTTCGATCAGACTGCCGCCAACATGGATGAAGGCCCAGCCGGTTCCGGCCAGTTCCTGCAAGACAAAGCCTTCGCCGCCTTCCATCCCGGCCCAGAAGCTGCCAGCCATCCGCACCGTTACAGCCACGCCTTTGGCAGCCGCTAGAAATGCGCCGCGTTGGCAGATCAGCGTGCCACCCATAGCTTCCAGCCGGACTGGCAGGATGTGGCCGGGGCTCTGCCCGCCGACCGCAAGGCGGGCCTTGCCATGGGTTCCGGCATGGCGAAACTCGCCAAGAAACAGGTTCTCGCCGCCGATCAGGTTGGTTCCGGCTGAGATGATCTTGTTGACGATCCCACGCTCGGCCCCGTCACCCATCACGGTGTCGAACGAGACCGCGCTGTCTTTCCAGATCATTGCACCGTTTTCGGCAATCACAGCTTCACCTGGATCGAGCTCGATCACCAGATACTGCGAATCGCTGCCGCCGATTTCGAAATCGATATCGTTGACCAATGGCGCGGACTGATCGCTCTGCTGCATTGAGGCGAGTTGTGCAGCGTCCAGTTCAGCCTGATGGCGGATGCGATCCTGCGCGATGAAATCCTGCGCTGCGGCGCTAAGCGTGAACGAGTCCGACGCCGATTGCGGTGCGCCGACCAATCCGCGCCGCCCAAATCCGAAGCCGCTGCGTTGCTGCGGCACTCCAACATATTCGCTCACTCTTCGGCTCCCGGTCTGTCGCTGTTCGGTTTGGGTTAGCAGAAATTGGCTAAGGCATTGCTAAGCCGCTGCAGCGGGCACCCGCCG
>VFKS01000393.1 GCA_009885425.1 Novosphingobium sp. | reverse complement strand
GATCAGGAGAGCGCCAGCCAACGGGCCGAGGCCGCGCGCGGTCTGCTCGCGCCGGCATGGTCAATCGATCTGGCGGTGAGCCAGATGCGCAAGTTGCGTGCGGCTGCCCCACGCGATAGCGGCATGGCGCAATCGCTGGCCGGTCGGGCGAAGGCCAAAGGCATCGCTGGAAACTGGGGAGCACGCGCGGCGAAAATCATCGCTGGCGCGGTCTATCCCGCGCTCGACCGGCAGATTGCACTGATGACGGCGCTGCGGGCCAAGACTGCGGCGGGCGACGGCGCCTGGCGCATCCCGGGCGGATCCGACATTTATGCCGCTGCACTGGCGCAAGCGACCACAACCAATCTTTCGCCCGAGGAAGTGCACAAGATCGGGTTGGAGCAAGTCGCCGATATCTCGGCCCAGCTCGATGCGATCCTCAAAAGTTCCGGACTCACGCAGGGTAGCGTCGCCGAACGGCTGACCGTGCTCAACAAGCAGCCCGATCAGCTCTATCCCGATAGCGCCGAAGGCCGCAAGGCCCTGATCCAAAGCCTCAACGCTGGGATGGCCGACATGGCGACGCGGCTGCCGCGCGCCTTTGCCAATGTGCCGAGCAAGCCGCTCGATATCCGTGCGGTTCCAGTGGAAATTCAGGATGGTGCCTCAAATGGCTATTACAACATCGCCTCGATGGATGGCAGCCGCCCGGCGATCTACTGGATCAACCTGAAGTCGGTGGGTGATTGGCCGAAGTATTCCCTGCCCGCGCTGACCTATCACGAGGGTAATCCGGGGCACCACCTGCAGGGTTCCTATGCGCAAGCATCGGGCGACCTACCGATGTTGCTGCGTAACAATTTCATCTCGAGCTATGGCGAGGGCTGGGCGCTCTATGCCGAGCAGCTGGCCGATGAACTGGGTGCCTACAGGGGACTGGAGCGGGCCGGTTACCTGCAAAGCTTCCTGTTCCGCGCGGCGCGGCTGGTGGTCGATACCGGGATCCATCACAAGCGCTGGACCCGCGAACAGGCGACCGATTACATGGTCGCCACCACCGGCTTTGCCCGCCCGCGCAGCCAGCGCGAGGTTGAGCGGTACTGCGTGCTGATCGGGCAGGCCTGTTCGTACAAGATCGGCCACACCGCCTGGGTCAAGAACCGGGCCAAGGCGCAAGCGGCGCTGGGTGACAAGTTCAGCCTGCCGTGGTTCCACGAAATTCTGAAGGAAGGCGTGATGCCGCTATCGATGCTGGAAGCGCGGATTGCCGAGCGGGTGAAAGAGCGGCTGGCGAAGGGCTGATCAGCCCTCAACCAGCTCCGCCAGCTCAAGCCAGCGTTCTTCCGCCACGTCCTTCTCGGCCCGGGCGGCTTCGATCGCTTTGGTCAGCGCGGCGAACTTGGCCGGGTCGCGGGTGTAGAGTGCGGGATCGTGCAGCGCGGCTTCATCGCGCACGATCTGGGCGGCGATTTCCTCGATTCGGCCCGGCAGCAGGTCGTAATCGCGCTGGTCCTTGTAGGTCAGCTTACCCTTTTTGGCGGGCGCAGGTGGCGGCGCTGCAGTGTCCCGGTTGCGCTCGACCCGAACTGAAGCTTGTGAGGCGGTCCGCTCCTGCCGCTGCTTCTCCCAATCGGCATAGCCGCCTGCGACGATATCGACCCGGCCGCTGCCATCCAGCCCCAGCGTGATCGTTACCGTCCGGTCGAGGAAATCGCGGTCGTGGCTGACGATCAGGACAGTGCCGTCATAATCGGCGATCACTTCCTGCAACAGGTCGAGCGTTTCGAGGTCAAGATCGTTGGTCGGCTCGTCGAGCACCAACAGGTTTGACAGCCGGGCAAATTCGCGGGCCAATAGCAAGCGGCTGCGTTCGCCGCCTGAAAGCGTGCCGATCTTGGCTTCGACCATGCCGGGATCGAACAGGAAGTCTTTCAGGTAGCCGTGGATGTGCTTGCGCACGCCGCGCACATCGATCCAGTCGCCGCCCTCGGCCAGCACCTGACGGACGGTTTTTTCAGGCGACATCAGGCTGCGCTGTTGGTCGATCAGCACGCCTTGCAGCGTCTTGGCCAGCGTGATCGTCCCGCTGTCGGGCGCCAGTTCGCCGGTGAGCAGTTTCAGCAGCGTGGTTTTCCCCGCGCCGTTGGAGCCAACAATCCCGATCCGATCCCCGCGGGTGATCCGCAGAGTGAAATCCTTGATGATCGGGCGTTCGCCGAAACTTTTGGCCACCTTGTCCGCCACGATGACGGCCTTGGATTTGGCATCATCGACAGCCAGCCCCAGCTTGGCGGTGCCTTGCGGACCCAGCATCGCTGCGCGGGTTGCGCGCATTTCCCATAGCTTCGCCAAACGGCCCTGGTTGCGTTTGCGCCGGGCGGTGACCCCGCGTTCCAACCAGTGTGCCTCGATCTTGAGCTTGGCGTCGAGCTTGTCGGCGGCGCGGGCTTCTTCGGCATAGACCTGTTCGGTCCAGGCATCATAGCCGCCGAACCCGATGTCCTTGCGCCGCATCGAACCGCGATCAATCCACAGCGTCGCTTTGGTCAGCCGGGTCAGGAAGGTCCGGTCATGGCTGATCACCACAAAGGCGCCCTTGTAACGGCCAAGCCAGTCTTCCAGCCACTCAATCGCGGCGAGATCAAGGTGGTTGGTTGGCTCGTCCAGCAGCAACAGATCAGGCTCACTGGCAAGCGCGCGGGCGAGGGCAGCGCGGCGGCGTTCCCCGCCGCTGGCGCTGTCGGCTTTTCGGCCAAGGTCAATCCCTAGCTGTCCCGCGATGGCTTCTACCTCGTGGCGGGGCGGGGGGTCTTTGCCGGACAGGGCAAAATCGAGCAGCGTTTCGTAGCCGGTGAAGAACGGGTCCTGTTCCAGCATCACGATCCGCGTGCCGGGCTGGACCGAGCGGGTGCCTTTGTCGGCCTCAATCTCGCCCGCAATCAGCCGCAGCATGGTGGTCTTGCCCGCGCCGTTGCGCCCGATCAGCGCCAAGCGGTCACGCGGGCCGATTGCCATATCGAGATCGCGGAATAGCCAGCCATTGCCTTGCTGGAGGCCCAGGCTTTCCCAGGAGAGGATCGGTGCGGCGGCCATGATGTCGCGGCACCTAGGGGCACAGCGGCGCGTTGACAAGGCGCGCAAGGGTGTTGAAAGCGCTGATATGCGTACAGTCTGGCTCAATGGAGATTTTCTCCCCGAAACCGAAGCGAAGGTGCCGATCTTTGATCGTGCTCTGCTGTTCGGGCAGGGGGTCTATGAGGTGACCCCGGTGCTGGACGGCCACTTCTGCAATTGGCAACATCACGCCGCCCGGCTGGCGCGCAGTATGGCGACGGCGCGGATTGCGGACGATACCGATTGGCCGAGCGTGCTGAACGAGTTGATCGCGCGTAACGGCTTGGCCGAAGGGCGGATCTATCTGCAAGTCACCGGCGGCGCTCCAGCGGACCGGGATTTTCTGTCGCCCGCTGACCCGGTGCCGCCGACGCGGTTCGCCTTCACCCAAGAGGCGGGGCTGATTGACAATCCGATGGCCGAAACAGGTATGCGGGTCATGCTCCATCCCGATCTGCGTTGGCAGGTCCGCTGGGCCAAGACCACCCAGTTGCTCTATCCGGTGATGGCCAAGGAAGCCGCGCGCGATGCCGGCTATGACGATGCCTGGCTGGTCGAGGATGGCGTGATTACCGAAGCAACCAGCGCCAATGCTCACATCATTGACGCGCGCGGGGTGCTGGTATCGCACCCGGTCGATCATGGCGTTTTGCCCGGCGTAACCCGCCTGTCGGTGATCGATATAGCCCGCGAGATCGGGCTGTTGGTAGAGGAGCGGCCTTTCACTCCGGCGGAACTGATGGCCGCACGTGAGGCGTTCATTTCCTCGGCCGGGGCGCTGGTCATGCCGGTGGTTTCAGTCGATGGAACGCCGATCGGTAATGGCGGGCCCGGGGTGCAGACAGCTGAGCTGCGCCGCCGTTATATCGCCCGGTTGCGCGCCGCATAATCCATTCACTTCGTGTTCAAACCCTGGGGACTAGACCGCCGCTTGTCATGAAAAAGCTCCTCTTCCTTACCGCTATTGCGCTGTGTCTGCCTGCCGCACCTGCGCTGGCCGCGCCCGGCAATGAGCAGGGCAAGGCCCGTTCCGATTTGCGCCGAGGCAATGTGAAATCGCTCAGCGAGATCGAAAAGTCTGTTTTGCCCACAATGCCCGGTGCGCAATATCTGGGCCCGGAATATGATCCGGTGGCTCAGGCCTATCGGCTTAAATTCATTCGCAACGGCCGCGTGATCTTCATCGATGTCGATGCCCGCAGCGGTGAGGTTATCCGCAAGCTGCAATAACGCCGCTTGCTTGACCTCATGGGGCTTTGGTTCCATTTGATCGGCGAAGATTTTTGGGGAACCCAACATGCGTATCCTGATCGTCGAGGACGAACCAACCCTCGGCAAGCAATTGAAGAACACCCTTGAAGCCAATGGCTATGCAGTCGACCTGTCGGTCGATGGCGAAGACGGCCATTTCATGGGTTCGACCGAAGAATACGATGCAGTGATCCTCGATCTCGGCCTGCCCGAAATTGACGGACTGACCGTGCTGGGGATGTGGCGCAAGGAAGGCCGCAAGTTCCCGGTGCTGGTGCTGACCGCGCGCGATAGCTGGTCGGACAAGGTGGCCGGGCTTGATGCCGGGGCGGATGACTATCTGGCCAAGCCGTTCCAGACCGAAGAGCTGATCGCCCGCCTGCGCGCATTGATCCGCCGGGCCTCAGGCAATACCAGCAGCGAACTGATCGCCGGCGATGTGCGGCTCGATACCCGTTCGGGCCGGGTCACGCTGGATGGCGAGCCGGTCAAATTGACCGCGCAGGAATACAAGTTGCTGTCCTATCTGCTGCACCACAAGGGCAAGGTAGTCAGCCGGACCGAGCTGATCGAGCATATTTATGATCAGGATTTCGATCGCGATTCGAACACGATCGAAGTGTTCGTGACCCGCATCCGCAAAAAGCTCGGCGCCGATGTGATCACCACGATCCGTGGGTTAGGCTATAGCCTTGACGATCCGGCCGGTCCGGGTCGGGGATAGAACACTGCGTGTCGCCCGGCCCATTTCTTAGGGTCCTCCACTTTTGGGGGAGGGACAATTGAGCGACGCTCCAGTCAACGCCATCCCCCACACCGGGTCGCTTTCGCGCCGGATGATGCTGATCGCTGCGGCGTGGATTGCTGTGCTGTTGCTGGGCGGGGGGATCGCGCTCGACAAGACGCTGACCGGGCAAGTCACGCGCAACTTCGATGCGCAGCTGAGCAATCTGCTCAACGGGATGATCGCTTCGGCCGAGGTCGGCCAGGATGGCGAGGTGTTCCTCAATCGTCCGCTCGGCGACCAACGATTGCTCGAGCCGAATAGCGGGCTTTATTGGCAGATCCGCGGTGATGGGCACGACGATTTCCCCTCGCGTTCGCTGTGGGACCGTTCGATCGATGTCCGCCTCGACCTTATCGATAAAGAGCCGCACGCCTATGACACCACCCAATTTCCGACCGAACCGTTGCGGGTGATGGAACGCTCGATCCGGCTGCCCGGCAGTGACACCGTCTGGTGGTTCACAGTCGCCGAACGGCGGGCCGAGCTCGACGAGCAGATCGGCCGGGTCCGGCGCATTCTGGTCCGCAGTTTTGTGGTGTTGGGGCTGGGTTTGCTGGTGATGGCGATGCTCCAGACCTGGCTGGGCCTTGGGCCGTTGCGCGGGGTCCGTTTGGCGATCCAGAAGATGCGCAGTTCCGGGGCCAACCGGGTGACTGAGCCGCTGCCACTGGAAGTGCAGCCGCTGGTTGAGGAGCTCAACGGTCTGCTGGCCCATTCCGAGCGCCAAGCCGAAGAGGCGCGAACCCATGCCGGGAACCTCGCCCATGCGCTCAAAACGCCGTTGACCGTAGTGATGAACGCGGCGACCGCGCGGGCCGAGGATTTGCCCGATACCGTCATCCGCGAAGCCGCGGTGATGCGCCGTCAGGTCGATCACCACCTCGCCCGCGCGCGCGCCGTTGGCCGCCGCGCGGTCGGGCAGGCCCGCGCCAGCGTCGGTGAAAGTGTCGAAGCGGTGCTGCGCGCGGTGACGGTGCTCTATGAGAAGGCCCGGTTCGATCTGGACGGCAACCGCGCGGCGGTGGTGGCGATTGAACGGCAGGATCTCGATGAAATTCTGGGCAACCTGATCGAGAACGCGGCAAAATATGGCGGCGGATCGGTGTTCGTCACGCTCGACCCGACTGGCGAGGCCGACTGGTGCGAGGTCTGGGTTGAGGACGATGGCCTGGGCATTCCGGCCGAAGAACGCACCCGCATATTTGATCGCGGCGCGCGGCTGGATACCGGCAAGCCCGGCACTGGCCTAGGCCTCGCGATTGTCCGCGATGTTGCGGAAATTTACGGAGGCAGCGTTTCGCTCGACGAGAGTGAGGACTTAGGCGGGCTGCTGGTCAAGCTGCGGCTGCCACGGGTCAGGGGTAAGAAATCATGATCCAGTGGAAAGCTGCTTTTGCCCTGCTGGCGATGACCGCGTTGTCGGCCTGCAACATGGTCGTGTCGGATACGCCATGGTTCGATGCAGCTTCCGGTCCGCAATTGAAGGACGGGCTGTGGGCCAACTTTGATTCGGCCGCCTGCAAACTGGATCAGGGCACGCCGCTGACCAAGTGGCCCGAATGTGCCCAGCCGATGATGATCCGCGGCAATACCTATTCCGGCCCACCAGCTGGCGATGATCCTGCTGGGGCGGCGATACGCAATGACCCCGCACAATGGCAGTCGATAGGGCACGTGCTGGTCGCGGGCGACCCGCAGATCGATCAGATCTTCATTGATTTGACCGCGGCGTCCTCGGCTGACGGGATTGACCGGAGCAAGGCCAAGTCGTTCTATCTCTATCTGGTGGTGAAACCCGTCGCTACTGACAGTGGAGGTCAAATTACCGAAACCCTCCGCTGGCCAGTAATGTGCGGGCCGTTGCCGAAAAACACCAAGGGCAAGGACGACAAGCCCAATTTCGTAACCGACCGACCCTTTGCCGGGCTTGTCGTCACCGAAGGAGCCTGCACCGCGCAGGACCCCGCCGCATTGCGTAATGCCGCCGTGCAGAGTGAAGGAATCGCGCAGGCCGCAGGTTTTGCGATCATCTCCAGCCGCTGGATCAGCGACGGGCCGCAATAGACGCTACTTCCCCGCCGCCTGTTCGTGGTGGCGGATCACTTCCTGGATGATAAACCGCAGAAACTTCTCGGAAAATTCGGGGTCGAGCTGGGCGTCTTCGGCCAGTTTGCGCAGCCTGGCGATCTGGCGCTCTTCTCGGCCCGGATCGCTGGCGGGCAGGTCGTTCTGGGCCTTGTAGGCGCCGACTGCCTTGGTGATCCGGAACCGTTCGGCCAGGATGTGGATCAACGCGGCATCGATATTGTCGATGCTGGCGCGAAAGTTGTCGAGGGTCTGGTCGGTCATGACGCTTTTGCTAGCATGAGTTTTTGCGCAAGGCCATTGCCCGCTTTGCACT
>VFKS01000213.1 GCA_009885425.1 Novosphingobium sp. | reverse complement strand
CGGTGCTGACCAGCGCGATCGGCGCGCATGACGGGGCGGGGCTGGGCCAGTACCGCAACAGCCGCCACGGCTCGATCTACATCGTCAAGCCCAAGCAGCACGGGCCCGAGGAGTGCGGCTTCACCAACGCGCTGTTCGACGCGGTCGAAGACCTGCTCGGTCTGGCGCGCCACACCATCAAGGTCGGCGTGATGGACGAAGAACGCCGCACATCGGCCAACCTCGCCGCCTGTATTCATGCGGTGAAAAACCGGATCGTGTTCATCAACACCGGCTTCCTCGACCGCACCGGGGATGAAATCCACACCTCGATGCGGGCCGGGCCGATGATCCGCAAAGGCGCGATGAAGCAATCGTCGTGGATCGCCGCCTATGAAGCGCGCAACGTCCAGATTGGCCTCGCTTGCGGGCTTTCAGGCCGGGCGCAGATCGGCAAGGGCATGTGGGCCGCGCCCGACCTGATGGGCGATATGATGGTCCAGAAGATCGGCCATCCCAAGGCCGGGGCGAACACGGCTTGGGTCCCATCGCCGACCGCTGCAACGCTCCACGCGATGCACTATCACGCAGTTGACGTCTTCGCGGTGCAGCGCGAACTGGCCGAGCGGCCCACGCCCGGGCTGGAGCCGCTGCTGACCGTGCCGCTGGCTGATGGGATCAACTGGTCCGAAGCCGAAGTGCGCGAGGAACTAGATAACAACGCGCAAGGGCTGCTCGGCTATGTCGTGCGTTGGATCGATGCCGGGGTCGGCTGTTCGAAGGTGCCCGACTTCCACGACGTCGGCCTGATGGAAGACCGGGCGACTTTGCGGATATCCTCGCAGCACATGGCCAATTGGCTGCTCCACGGGGTCTGCACAAAGGAGCAGGTGATGGACAGTCTGCGCCGGATGGCCGCCAAGGTCGATACCCAGAACGCAGGCGATCCGGCCTATGAGCCGCTGGTGGGCAACGAAAATGCGCCTGCGTTTCGCGCTGCGCTCGATCTGGTGTTCAAGGGCGTCGATCAGCCCAGCGGCTATACCGAACCGCTGCTGCACGCTTGGCGAAGACGCAAGAAGGGCGGCTAGACCGAGAGCAAACCCGCCACGCTGACAAATTCCGCGACGCTGAGCGTTTCGGCGCGCCGCGCCGGATCAATCCCCAGCGTTTCCAGTGCCGCCAATGCGCCGGGCAGGCCTTTCAGACTTTGCCGCAGCATCTTGCGGCGTTGGCCAAAGGCAGCTTCGGTCAGGCGTTCGAGCGTACGCGCCGAAACGCCTTCGGGCATGATTGCCGGTGTCACATGGATCACCGCGCTCATCACTTTGGGCGGGGGGGTGAATGCGCTGCGGTGGACTTTCATCGCGATTTTGGGATTTGCGCGCCACTGCGCCAGAACTGCCAGCCGCCCATAGGCATCGCCGCCGGCCTCGGCCACAATCCGCTGCGCAACCTCTTGCTGGAACATCAACGTCAGACTGGCCCACTGTGGCGGCCAATTCTGACCCGACAGCCAGCCGACGAACAGCGCGGTGCCGACATTATAGGGCAGGTTGGCGACGATATGGAACGGGCCTTCGATCCCGTGGGCCAGCTTGGTTGCGTCGCCTTCGATCACGCGCAACTGGCCGGGGAACGCTTCTTCCAGTTCGGCCAGAGCGGGCAAGCAGCGGCGGTCCATTTCGATCGCGGTGACCTGTGCTCCGGCGCGCAGCAAAGCGCGGGTCAGCCCGCCCGGGCCGGGGCCAATTTCGAGAACCTGCTGGCCTTGCAGCTTGCCGGGAAGCTTGGCGATCCGATCGAGCAGCTGTTCATCAAGCAGGAAGTTCTGGCCCAGCGCTTTGGTGGCTTGCAGGCCGTAGCGCGCGATGATTTCACGCAGCGGTGGCAGATCAGTCATCAACCAGGCCAAACCGCCGCGCCGCGCATTGCCCGGCCATCCGGATCGCCGCGATCATTGCGCCGGGATCAGCTTTGCCGGTGCCAGCGATGGCAAAAGCCGTGCCATGGTCGGGGCTGGTACGAACCACCGGCAGGCCCAGGGTCACATTGACTCCGGAATCGAAATCGAGCGCTTTCAACGGGATCAAAGCCTGATCATGATACATGCACAGCGCCACATCATAAGTTTCGCGGCTGCGGGCAGTGAACAGCGCATCCGCTGGAACGGGGCCAGTTACGTCAAGTCCTTCGGCCTGCAAATGCGCGATTGCCGGAGCGATGATCTCCGCTTCTTCGCTGCCCATCCGGCCCGCTTCACCGGCATGTGGATTAAGCCCGGCAACGGCGATGCGGGGCCGCTCGATACCGAAATCGCGGGTCAGGGCCATGGCGACGATCCGGGCCTTGCGCTCGATCATCGCCGAAGTCAGCGCGGCGGGAACATCGGCAAGAGCAATGTGGACCGTGAGCGGTACCGTGCGCAGTTGAGGCCCGGCCAGCATCATTACGGCGTCCCCAGGCGCATAAGAACAGGCCGCTGCGACAAATTCGGTCTGGCCGGGGTGATCAAACCCAACCTCGGCCAACAGGGCCTTGGCGATCGGCGCGGTGACAACGCCATCGACTTCACCCGCAAGCGCCATTCGGGTCGCTTCTGTCAGGCTGGCCAACGCCAGTTCGGCTCCGGCCCGGTCCGGGGCGCCAGGGCGGAATTCACCATCGGCTCCGGCCAGGACCGGCAGCGCCTGATCGAACCAGTCGAGCGCTTCGGCCGGATGCAGCACTTCGCGGATCGGTACGGTCAGTCCGCGCG
>VFKS01000021.1 GCA_009885425.1 Novosphingobium sp. | reverse complement strand
CTCGCTCCGGGGCGCTCGTTCCCCTCGCGGCGACCGGTTGCCCAGCTCGATCGGATCGTGATTTCGCCCGAATGGAAGCTAGCCGAAACAGCCGTCCACCATTCGGTTCTGGCCGCGCGGGCATCGGATCATTTGCCGGTGTTTGCTCGGATTGAAATGCCTAAAAAATAGGCACGCTGTGCATGTATTGGGCGCTCTTGCAGCTCTCCGCGCCAGAATATTTCCCATAAGTTCATGAATCCTTGCTGAATCGTTAAACTGGCACGGTGCTTGCTGCATATGCGAAGCCGGCAAATAGGTCGGTAGGCAATCAGGGGACTTGGCCTGTGAAATTGATCATCGCCATTATCAAGCCCTTCAAGCTCGACGAAGTGCGCGATGCGCTTTCGGCGCTGGGCGTGGCGGGCATGACCGTATCTGAAGTCAAAGGCTTCGGGCGGCAAAAGGGGCAAACCGAGATTTATCGCGGGGCCGAATATACCACCAATATGCTGCCCAAAGTGAAAATCGAAGTGGCGGTCAGCGATGCGCTGGCGGATCAGGTGGTCGAAACGATCCAGCAAGCTGCCAGCACCGACGCCATCGGCGACGGCAAGATTTTCGTGCTCGATCTGGCTTCGGCCACCCGCATCCGCACCGGCGAGACCGGGGACACCGCGCTGTGAGCGTGCGTAACAGGAGGGACAACACAATGATTCGCAAGTTTATCGGCGGCATGAGCGCGATGGGGGCATCGCTCCTCACCGCCACTGCCGCTTTCGCGCAAGAGGCCGCTGCGGATGGGCCGATCAAGGCACCAACCGTGGAACAGATGGCCGGAATGGTAGACAAAGGCGATGTCGCCTGGATGCTGACCTCTTCGGTGTTGGTGCTGATGATGAGCATTCCGGCGCTGGCGCTGTTCTATGGCGGTCTGGTCCGCACCAAAAATATGCTGAGCGTACTGATGCAGGTCTTCATGATCGTGAGCATCGCGGCGCTGGTCTGGGTTGGCTGGGGCTATTCGATGGCCTTTACCTCTACCAATTCGCCATTCCCGAGCCTGTTTGGCGGGCTCGACAAGGCGTTCCTCGCCAATGTCACCTCGGGCACTTACGCCGCGACTTTCTCGAACAATGTCTATCTGCCAGAATTCGTCTTCGTGGTGTTCCAGATGACTTTCGCCTGCATCACTCCGGCGCT
>VFKS01000540.1 GCA_009885425.1 Novosphingobium sp. | reverse complement strand
TGTTTGTCTGGCAGCTACGGCGGCTGCCGGGCAACACCGATCCGGGCTATGACGCAGCGACGGTCAGCGCCAAGGCACGCACCTTCAAAACGATCATCGCGGCCGAACTGGCGCTGCCGGTGCTGTTCTACATCATATTCAACCTGATCATGCCCGATGAGGGCGCGATGGTGCTGTTCTGATGGTGCCTGCCCGCATTACAATTGGATACGAAAACCTGCTTGCACTCGCAGCCGGACCCTGCTCGTTGCAAATAGTTCGCAATATCAAGGAATCGACGTCTCATGCGCAAGTGGCACCGCTGGATCAGTGTATTTTTCGGAGCGTTCCTGCTGTGGATCGCGGCGACCGGCGTGCTCAGCCAGATCGGCAGCCTCGTCAACAATGGCGGGTTCGAGACCGAGGCGAGCGAGGCCGCGGCCAAGGCCAGGGCGGCCGCGCTGATCCCGCCGGGCTTCGTCTGCCCCGAAACGATGACCTGTCGCCCCAAACCGCCGAAGGTAGAGGGCAACTGGAACGTCAGCTATCTCCATCACCTGCATGCGGGCGAAGAGTTCGGGCCGGTGGGCGTGGTGGTGTCGATTCTCAGCGGTTTGGCGCTGCTGTTCTTCAGCTTTTCCGGCCTGTGGATGTATATCCGGATGTGGCGCAATCGCGCCGCGAAGGACCACAAACCGACCTGGTTCTGGAAGTAGCATGCGAAACCGCCCCCTCCACCAGGGAGGGGGCGGCCGCGTGGTGCGACCCGACGCTGCTACATCGCGCGGCTGGATTCGCCGCTGCTCAACCAGTCAGGAGCCTGCGAAAGCCGGATTTCGTCGCCTTCGATCCCTTCGATCAGGCCAGCTTCGAGGTAGTGGTGCTGCCCATCGGCGCTGTCGTTGCGGGTCAGCTTGATCATACCGTCCTCAACACTGTCGACCCGGCCGCAGTCTTCGCCATCGGGACCGGTCACCGCCATGTCCTCGCGCACCTGATCGATCAGGTCGGAGTCGCTGCCGGATTGGCTCGACGCGCTGCCGAGCTGCTGGTTCTGACGATCTTCCGACTGCATCGGCTGGCCACCAGCCTGGTCGTTGTTGGGGTTCGGCATTCCGTTCGAGTTATAGGTGTTTTCAGCCATCAGAGCTCTCCTTTCGGGCGGCGAGGACGGCATGTCCGCGCTGCATCGATACCGTCCACAACTGTGCTGTCCGCAAGCCGTTCCCGTCCGCTCGCCACGCCTGCGTCAACCCGCACTCGCTGTGCGGCGAACCGCTTTTCGGCGCCTGGCTCTCAATGGGAAGCCGGATTGTTCGCGCCCACAGCCAGCCGGACGAAACTGAACCCAAATGCTGCGCAGCGCCTGAAACCAGTGCGCTTGGGCACCTGTCCAGATGCCCCGTTAATTATGCCTATCCACCACCATGCACTTTCCGACCGCTACGCTGCGGCGGAGCACTGTGCTATGGTCACTAACCGTCCACTGGAGTCGTAAGATGCCCCTGCTAGAAGCCCGCGCCACCTACAAGCCGTTCGAATATCCGTGGGCCTATGATTTCTGGAAACGCCAGCAGCAGGTCCACTGGATGCCAGAGGAAGTGCCGCTGGGCGAGGATTGCCGCGATTGGGCGCAAAAGCTGTCCGAGCATGAGAAGAACCTGCTGACGCAGATCTTCCGGTTCTTCACCCAGGCCGATATCGACGTGCAGAACTGCTATCACGAGCAGTACGGCCGGGTGTTCAAGCCCACAGAGGTGAAGATGATGCTGGCCGCGTTCAGCAACATGGAAACGGTCCACATCGCCGCTTACAGCCACCTGCTCGACACGATCGGGATGCCCGAAAGCGAATACGGGATGTTCCTCGAGTATGAGGAAATGCGCGCCAAGCACGATTATCTGTCGCAGTTCGGGGTCGATAACGACGAGGATATCGCGCGCACGCTGGCGATGTTCGGCGGGTTCACCGAAGGGCTGCAGCTGTTCGCCAGCTTTGCCATGCTGATGAACTTCCCGCGCTTCAACAAGATGAAGGGCATGGGCCAGATCGTCACCTGGTCGGTCCGCGATGAAAGCCTGCACTGCGAAGGCATCACCAAGCTGTTCCACGCCTTCAC
>VFKS01000282.1 GCA_009885425.1 Novosphingobium sp. | reverse complement strand
GGGGGCAATAGCCATTTGTGCCGATTGTGACTATATGCGGTTGCATGACTCAATACCAAACTGTCACCGATGATGAGACCCAGCTGCGCGACGGCACGATCAAGCTGCACGGCCCCGCCGCCTTCGAAGCGATGCGCAAGGCCGGGCGGCTGGCCGCCGAAACGCTCGACGCACTGGTCCCGATGGTCCAGCCGGGGGTGACCACTGGCGCGCTCGATGATTTCGTGCGGCAGTTCACGCTCGATGCTGGCGCGGTGCCAGCCACGCTGGGCTATCGCGGTTATGCCCACAGCTGCTGCATCTCGATCAACCACGTGGTCTGCCACGGGATCCCGTCTGACAAGGTGCTGAAGGACGGCGACATCGTCAATATCGACGTGACCCCGCTGGTGGACGGCTGGCACGGCGATAGCAGCCGGATGTTTCTGGTCGGCGATGTGCCCTTGAAGGCCAAGCGGCTGGTCGATGTGACCTATGAATGCCTGATGCTGGGGATCGAACACGCCAAGCCGGGCAAGCATCTGGGCGATATCGGCGCGGCGATCCAGAAACACGCAGAAGGCCAGCGTTACGGCGTGGTCCGCGAATTTTGCGGGCACGGCCTTGGCCGGCTGTTTCACGACGCCCCCGAAGTGGTTCACGCGGCACGCGCCGGAACCGGGCCGATCCTGAAGCCGGGGATGTTCTTCACGATCGAACCGATGATCAACTTGGGCAAGCCGGGGGTGAAACTGCTCGAAGACGGCTGGACGGCGGTAACGCGCGATCGCTCGCTATCGGCCCAGTTCGAACACTCGATCGGGATCACCGAGGACGGGTGCGAGATCTTTACAGCGAGCCCGAAGGGTCTGGATAAGCCGCCTTATTGAGAGTGGCGCAAGCGTTGAGCGGGGGCTTCGACAGGCTCAGCCTGAGCGGGGTTTTGTGATTATCCATATCCAATCTCCGCTCAGGCTGAGCCTGTCGAAGCCCGCCTGCTACCCTACCCCCGCCCGCTTCGGATCGCGGCACCCGCAGCAAACGGCGTGATCGCCAGCAGGACCAGACTAACCGCAGCGGTCAGCGCCAATCCGCTTTCGCCGCCCGGCGCCAAACTACCCGCGCCGAACACCAGCAGCGGCACCGCCAGCGGGATCGCCAGTAGCCCGCCCAGCGCCGCGCCGCCGCGCAGGCCTGCGGTAATCGCGGCGACCATGACGCCCAGCGCCGCAAGGCCGGGGGTTCCCGCCAGCAGGCCTAGTTCGACCAGCCACAACGTTTGTCCGTCGATCCCGACCAAGGCTGAGGCGGGCAGTGCGGCCAGCATCAAGGGCGGGCCAAAGCTGAGCCAGTGGGCCAGCACCCGCACCGCGACCAGCCACTCTTCTGAAATCCCGCGCAGCGCCCATTGATCGAACATTCCCAGTTCCAGATCCGGCTCGATCAGTCGGTCGAGCGGCAGGATCGCAGCCAGCAGCGCTGCGACCCAGATCACCCCGCCGCCAGTCCGCGCCAGGACCGGCGCGTCCGGCCCGACCGCAAAAGGAAACAGCATCGCCACTGCCAGAAAGAACAGCACCGGCAACAAAGCTCCGCCGCGCCGTCCGCCAAGCAGCAATTGTGATAGGTCACGGCGCAGCAGGGTGAGGAACAGGTTCATGCGGCAAAGTCCCTGAGCTCGATCCGCGCCATGCCGGGCAGAGAAAACGGCTGATGCGAGGCGATCACCGCGATTCCGCCCGCGCGGCAGTGTTCGGCGGCCAGTTCTTCGACTAGCGCAACACCCTTGGTGTCGAGCCCATTGAGCGGCTCGTCGAGCAGCCACACCAGCGCCTGCTGCCCAATCAGCCGAGCCAGCGCCGCACGCTTTTTCTGCCCGGTGGACAGGAAGCGCACCGGCACTTCGAGCAGGTCAGACAGGCCCAATCGTCCAGCGGCATTGTCCGCCGCACCGTCGATCCGCTGCCAGAATTCGAGCGCCTGTCCCAAGGGCAAATGCGGATCGAGCGCGGGCCGCTCATCGAGCAGGCCGATTACGCCCACACGCTCAAGCGATCCCGCATGGGGCTCAAGCAGTCCCGCCAGAATCCGGATCAGGCTCGACTTGCCGATCCCGTTCGAGCCGGTCAGCTGCAGCGCCGACCCGCCCTTCAGATCGAACGAAAGCTTGGCAAACAGCAGCCGGTCCCCGCGGCGGCAGGCAATGTCTTGCGCGGCAAGGTGGCAGGCGTTCATTGCGCGCGGCGATAGGCGAAAGGGGCAGGGATGCCAAGGCTCCGCCCCCTAACCGAACATTCACCATATTCGGCTAACCCCTCCGCCATGGAGGCAGACCGCTTCATCACCCGGCCGATGTCAATCGCGCTCGATGCCTTACGCTTTTTGTCGGCGCTGGGCGTGCTGGCGGTGCATGCGGCCGATTTCTATGGCCTGGCTGAGCAGATGCCCTTCACCTTGCGGCTGTCACACGGCTGCGTGATCGTGTTTTTTGTGCTCTCGGGCCTCGTCATCACAGACTCGACCATGCGCCGCCGGACCTCT
>VFKS01000339.1 GCA_009885425.1 Novosphingobium sp. | reverse complement strand
TTGCCCGGCGAGCGATCAACTGCTCGATGGCATCGGACAAGGCAGCGATATCGCCAATCGGAACCAAGCTCCGCGCCGCATCGCTTAGCGGCAGATCTGGCAACCCGGTGTTGGCAGTGCCGACGATATGACAGCCCGCCGCCAACGCTTCTAGATAGGTTAGCCCAAAGCCCTCGATCAGCGATGGCATGATAAACACGTCAGCCCGCTGCATGATTGCATCCAGCGCAGACCGGTCTTGCCGTCCGAGCAATTCGACCCCCGGCTGCCGGGCCATTTCGGCGATGCCCGGATCGATAGAATAGCACACCAGCGTCAACCGCGCCCGTGCCGGGTCGACATTCCGCCAGGCCCTGAGCAGGTGGTGCAGCCCCTTGCGCTGTAGCCCTTGGCCGACAAACAGGAACTGGGCCGGACCGCCCTGTAGGCGCGGCGCAGCGACCTGGCTGGTTTCAAAGCCATAGGGCACGATCGTGATCCGTTCGGATTCGCACCCGGCATGTTCCAGCGACCGCGCGGTCATGGCGCTGGCACAGACCACGGCATCGGCATGTTGCCAGCTGTCATTGACCCGTTCTTGCCCGGCATAACGCTGCTCCTGTGCAAACGACCATGCCGTCTCCGGGTATCGCGCAGCGTCTTGCCGGAGCAATTCCATGGTCAGCCCAGGCAAGGGGTGGAATTCGAAATCGACCACCTTCATGCCGCGCGGGATCTGCTTCCACGGCGGCAAGTAGCCGGAATAGCAGTATAGGTTCGCCCCCAGCCGCTTGGCCTGGGCCAAGGCATGGCGGCCGAGTAGCGGATCGGTGTGCGGGAACACCCGGTTCATCGGTAGACCCAATTTGGCCGCACTGTGCTGGATCAGAAAGCAAGACGGTGTGCCCACCGTGCTGGCCTTGGGCAACAGATCGCTACGGCGCCCCGCCATCGGGCCAGGCAACCAGCCCGGCGGCTGATCCGGCGCATAATAGTCGGTCACAAAGCGGCGCAGCAACCCGGCCTGATGCAGCGCTGCGGGCACCTGATAGCCATCGCGGCTGCCGTTGATCGCGCAGACAAATCCGTTGGCTTCCATGATGTTCCGGTTTCGAAATGATGCTGCTGCCCCAGCGGGTAAAGCCCTGCCAAGCACCCGCCAAGCGCATAATAGGTTATTTTATTTTCCTACACGTGCCAATATGGTTATTTGACTGATTCTTCGCATCCGGAGTATCGATCATGCCCACCCCAATTCCCGTTTTCTCCCCGGCGGCCTACGCCCCGATTTCCGCCATCGGATTTGCCGAGGCCGATTCAACACTATCGCCAGTTTCCGCTGACAAACCGCTACCGGTCAGCTCTGTCACCATTCCTGCACCTACCGCGCTGGCTGGCAGCACCGCCATTGCCGTCGTGGTGGGCCCGTTCACACCTAATTCCGGTAAGCCAGTGGTGCTGGCGCTGTCCGGCACTTGGACCGGCACGGTCAAACTTCTGCGCTCAACCGATGGCGGGACCACGAAACTGCCGCTGACTGCCGCAGGGCAGGCCTGGGGCGTGTTCGGCGCCAATTGCTGCGAGCCGGTTTGGGAAGAGACCGTGACTGGCGCCGCGCTCTATCTCGATATCGTGCTTGGCTCAGGCACCGTTGCCTACCGGGTGGCCCAGTAAGATGGCCCTCGATATCATCGCGCGCGGCATGGCCGCAGCGGAAATCGCCCGGCAAAAGCGGCTTCGGGTGCTGAACACCCTGCGCGCCTCGATCGCCAAGGCTGACTTCACCCCGCCGACGCTGGCCAGCACCCTGCCTACGATCGGCGCGCCACTTTTGGCCACCGCGATTGCCAGTGGCACAACCTGGCAGGTTTCGACCGCCGCCGGGCCGCTACACGCCAGCAAATACACGTTCGTAGGCGGCAACTGGCAGAACCCCAGCGCGGTTTTCCCCAACACCGAATTCTACAAAGCGATCTCTTCGCGGGTCGGCAATGGCACCGATCCGTCGCTCAACCCGCAGCAGGGTCCCGGATCGCGGGTCCGGTTTGTCTGCGCCGCACCGGCGCTGGAACTCTATGTCCAGATGTCTGCTGCCAGTGTCGGCGGCGGTTTCCGGCTGCGAGTCGATGGCAAGCTGGCCTATTCCGGTGTGATCGGCAACGCCGGCAACGGCTTGCTACGCTTCATCCCAGTTACTTGGGGAGCTGGCGCCGCGGCAGATCGCAAAGATCGCCATTACGAGCTTGAATTCGCCTCGGTTGGCGCCTTTGTCGGGATCCGCACCAGCAATCTCTACAAGCCCAGCCCCTGGCCGCAGGCCGATGGCCTGCGGGTGCTGCTGCACGGCGATTCGATGCTGGCAACCGTGGTCGATAGTGCCGTAATCGACACCTATCCCTATGGCGCAAAAGGCGCGCTGATCGGCGATTTTCTGGGCCAGTGTGACACCTGGTCTTCGGGTGTCGGCGGGTCTGGCTGGATGGCCCCGGCGATCCATGATCGCAGCTGGTTCAACGAACGTCTGGCGATCGACGTGCTCGCCCCGGCGCCCGATGTCATCGTCGAGATGGGCGGCGGCAATGATGCCGCGCTGACCCCCGCCCAAGGCACGATCCAGCCCCTGGTCGAAACCTGGCTGAACACCGTGATCAGCGCAAAACCTGAGACGCTGGTGTTCATGACCGGGCCGATCATCGCGAGTAACGGCAGCGCGGCGCACACCACGATCCACGCTGCGAAACAGGCCGCCGCAGCCAAGTTCCCCCGCAATGTCGCCTTCATCGAGACGCTGCTCGATCCCTGGGTATCGGGCACCGGCCGCGCTGGAACCCCGACCGGCGATGGCAACCGCGACTGGATCTGCG
>VFKS01000235.1 GCA_009885425.1 Novosphingobium sp. | reverse complement strand
GGCTTGCGCGGGCCGAGCGATTCCTTGCCAAAGCGGGGGTTGAGCAGGGCCCCTGGGCAGTGGTCGCCTTTGCCGCCGGGATCGCTGCATGGTTCGTCTGCGCCAACGCTTGGCAATGGCTCGGCGTGATTTCGGTCGGGCTTGGGCTGGCACTGGCGGCGCTCGCCGGTTTGAGAGCCGAAGGACGCTATCCGTATCTTCGAAGGGCCTTTGTGGTAGCCGCAATTGCGCTTGCCGGGGGCTGCGCATTGGTTTGGGGCAAGGCCGCGCTGGTTGGTGCCGAGCCGATCATTCGCCCGACCGTCGCGACGATCGAAGCGCGGGTGTTGAGCCGCGAGGAGCAGCCAGCCGAACAACGAGTGCGGCTCCTGCTCGCCACGCGAGAGCCGGGCAGCGGGCGGGCGATCAAGGTTCGGGTCAACCTCGATGCCGAGCGCGATGGGCCGGGGCTGGGCGAAGGCGCCAAGCTGCAACTCCGGGCCCGGCTGGTTCCGCCAGCCGCGCCGATGCTGCCGGGCGGTTATGACTTTGCCCGCAGCGCCTGGTTCGCCGGGATCGCTGCGACCGGCACTGTGCTGGGCGAGGTGACAGTGCTTGAACCGGGTGGGGGCGGCTCGATCCCGGCGTTGCAGCGCGCGCTTTCTAGCCATGTCCGCGCCAATCTGGCCGGTTCGCCCGGGACCATTGCGGCAGCCTTTGCCAGCGGGGATCGCGGTGCAATAGCCGAAGCGGACGATCAGGCGATGCGCGATGCCGGGTTAACCCACCTGCTATCGGTCAGCGGGCTGCACGTCAGCGCGGTGGTGGCGGCTGGCTATGTGCTGGCGTTGCGGCTGCTGGCGCTGATCCCGTGGTTGGCGCTGCGGGTCCGCTTGCCACTGGTCGCCGCGGGGACCGGAGCCTTGGCCGGGATCGCCTATACCTTGCTGACCGGAGCCGCCGTCCCGACGATCCGCTCGTGCATCGGAGCGCTGCTGGTGCTGGCGGCGCTGGCGATCGGGCGCGAGCCGCTCTCGATGCGGATGATCGCGGTCGCGGCCTTTGTTGTGCTGCTGCTCTGGCCCGAGGCGCTGGTCGGGCCATCGTTCCAGATGAGCTTTGCCGCGGTGATTGCGATTGTCGCGCTGCATGGCTCGGCACCGATGCGGGCCTTCAATGCCCCGCGTGAGCAGGCCTGGTGGGCCAAAGGACTGCGGCAAGTGATGGGGCTGCTGCTAACCGGGGTGGTGATCGAACTGGCGCTGATGCCGATTGGGCTGTTCCACTTTCACCGGTCGGGGGTCTATGGCGCGCTGGCCAATGTGGTGGCGATCCCGCTGACAACGCTGGCTTCGATGCCGTTGATTGCGCTGGCCTTGCTGGCTGATAGCGTGGGGGCAGGGGCTCCGTTCTGGTGGCTGGCGGGCAAGTCACTCGAGCTGCTGCTGGCGCTCGCGCATTGGACCGCGGCGATCCCGGGGGCGGTGACGATGATGCCTTCGATGGGGCAGGGCGCCTTTGCTTTGTTCCTGGCGGGCGGGCTGTGGCTGGCGCTGTGGCAGGCGCGGGCGCGGCTATGGGGTCTGGTCCCGGCGCTGATCGGGGTTCTGCTGCTGACCCAGGTGCGCGCGCCGGACCTGCTGATTTCGGGCGACGGGCGGCACGTCGGGATCACGGGGCAAGCACCCGGAGAGCTGTTGGTGTTGCGCGAAAGCCGCAGCGGTTATACCCGCGACAACCTGATCGAAAGCGCCGGGATGAACGGCCAGACCCGGCTGCTGGAGAGCTGGCCCGGCGCCCGCTGCAACCATGATTTCTGTGCGGTCATGATCGAGCGCGAGGGGCGCCAGTGGCAACTGCTGATCGGGCGCGGGACCGATTATGTTTCCGAGCGCGGCCTGGCCGCGGCGTGCGAGCGGGTCGATATCGTGATTGCTCCGCGCTATCTACCCTGGTCGTGCAAGCCGCGCTGGATCAAAGCTGACCGGCGAATGCTTGATCAGAGCGGCGGCCTGACGATTGACCTGACCAAAGGCGAAGTGCGCAGCGTTGCCGGTGATCAGGGCCAGCACGGTTGGTGGAAACCGCCCGCCAGCCGCCCAAGGCCGCCTAAACCCGGCACCGCGCTGCCAAACAACGTCACAAAGCTACCGAGCCCGGTAACAACGCCGCCAGCAACAGGCCCCGAAAATTCCATCAATGACTTAGCTGCAGCGCCTTAGTGATAACGCCGGAGCAATCCAGCGAGTTTGCCTTGAACCACCACTTCGCGCGGATCATAGATTTGCGGTTCGTAAGCTGCATTGGCGGGATCGAGCCGGACCCGACCGTTTTCACGATGCAGGTATTTCAGCGTCGCTTCTTCGCCGCGGACCAGCGCGACGACAATTTCGCCATCACGGGCCACATCGGTGCGGCGGATCAGGGCGTAGTCGCCGTCAAAAATCCCCGCATCAATCATCGAATCGCCCGATACTTCGAGCGCATAGTGCTCACCCGCACCCAATAGTGCAGCGGGCACCGGCAGCATCGAGGCGGTTTCCATCGCCTCGATCGGAACGCCAGCGGCGATTCGGCCGTGGAGCGGAATTTCGATCACATCATTCGCCGGGGCGGGGCGGGGCGGTTCGGGCCGCTTGAGCGCGACGACGTTGTCGCTGCGGGCCGGGGCCTTGTTTGAAACATCCTCAGGCTGCTTGAGCACTTCCAAGGCGCGGGCCCGGTTGGGCAGGCGGCGGATAAAGCCGCGTTCTTCCAAAGCCGAAATCAGCCGGTGGACGCCCGACTTCGACTTGAGATCGAGCGCCTCTTTCATTTCTTCAAACGAAGGCGAAACCCCAGTCTCTTCCAGGCGGACCTGGATGAAGCGGATCAACTCATGTTGCTTGCGGGTGAGCATTGGCCTGTCACTCCCAGTGAGCCTGCAGATAAGCGAGCGGGCCGGAACGAGGATGTTCCTGCGCCGTTCAGTGAACGAATACGGAACAAGTAAGCAACAGATTTTACCGAGTCAAGCAATACCGCCATTTCCGAGCAGATAGACCGAAACCGGTTGTCCGGCTGCCACTGCGGGGGCATCGATGGCGCGTTCGATAAGCGCATTGCTCGCCGCCATTGCGGCCAGCGCGCCGCTATCCTGGCCCTGCCGGGCAGATACGCTGTGACCGTCCCACACCGCACGGAGAAACTCCTGACGGGACCCACCGGCGGGCATGTGTTCCGCCGCGGTTGCCGTGATCGCCCGGGGTAGTGGGTATCCTGCACCCAGCAGCGCGCGCAGCAGCGGCAGCAGGAACAGATAGGCAGTGACGTGGCTCGACACCGGATTGCCCGGCAGGCCCAGGACCAGTTGCTCTCCGCGCCGGGCCAGCATGATCGGCTTGCCCGGTTTGATCGCGACTTTCCAGAAGTCGATCTCCGCCCCCCATTCCGCCAGCGCCGGGCGAATCAAATCGTGATCCCCCACCGATGCTCCGCCGCTGGTGACAATGACGTCGGCGTCGCCCGCTGCGGCCAAAGCCTGCGCCAATGCCGCCAGCGTGTCCGCCACCGGCCCGATCCGCTCGATCTCGCAGGGCAGGGCTGACTGGACCAACGCAGCCAGCATCGCCCCGTTGCTGGCAGGGATCTGGTGCAGCGCGCAATTTTCGGGATCGCTGGCCAGCTCATCGCCGCTGTCGATCACCACG
>VFKS01000466.1 GCA_009885425.1 Novosphingobium sp. | reverse complement strand
CCTTGCATTTCGGCGTCGGTCAGCCCCGCACCATCCAGCACCACGGCCACCGGGTTACCCTTGTAAGGCACGGCGGTGAACACATCGACTTGGGCGAAGCGGCGTTCCTTCATGGCACCAGCTCCACCTGATCGCGCGGCGGCACGACCGGGCGGTAGTTCCAGCGCATCGCATTGCTCCCGTCCATCTTCGACACTTCGGCCATCAGCAGTTTGCCCTGCCGCCAATATCGGATCCGCTGGGGGTAATCGTGCGCTGGATTGGCGAATTCGATCGACTGTTCGCTGATCAGGACCAGCGGGAATTCGCTGGGCGGCTTGCCGTTCGGCTGGGCGAAAAAGCTGATCGTGCCGTCGGGCTTGACCTTTATCTGGGTCACTTCCCAGCCATCGAGCTTTGACCCAAACCCGGTCCGCGCCATGCCTAGCATGATCCCACCGCGCGGGTCGGTCCAGACCTCATCAGCCCAACTAGCGCCGTCCTGCATCGCCCAGGTCCCAGCCATCCAGCCGGGCAGTTCCGGTTTGGCCAACGTCTGCGCGCCCAGCGGCACGGCAAGCAGCAACAGGGCTGCCGTAACAAATCTTTTCATGTATCTGCTTCTGACCGTGGCATAATGAATGGCGGATTTAGCGGCAATCGGGGGCCGCGTCACTCCGCTTCTGGTGGCTCACGCACCAGCCCGGCGCGCCACAGATAAAGGCCGGATCCAATGATGATTGCAGCGCCCAGCAGAACGGCCAGATCGGGGTGCGTATCGAACCAGATCCAGCCCAGCACTATCGCCATTAGCAATTGAACATAGCTCATCGGCGCAATCGCGCCTGCTCCGGCGCGGGTGGTGCCAAGATAAATCAGCCAGTGCGCACAGGTTGCCGAAACCGCGACAAAAGCACACCGCAATACGACGCTTCCATCGGGCCAGCCGATGGCAAAGCGCTCCAGCCCGGTCGAGGCGAACAGCGGCGCGACAATCAGCAGGACCGGTGAGGCAAAGGCTGCAACCCAGAACTGCATTGCCAACGCAGACGCCGTGCCTGCTACGTGTCTGTTTCCGATCATCAGCAGGCTAAACGTGATCGCCGAGAACAGCGGCAACACCGCCCACCACCCGGCCTCGGCCAGGTTGGGTCGCAAAACCACCAGCACCCCGACAAACGCGATCAGTGAGGCGATCCAGCTTTCCCGCCGCATCGGTTCACCCAGCAGCAGCGCGGCCAGAATTGCAGTGAAGATCGGCGTGGTAAAACCGATCGCCACTGCGGTCGCCATCGGCAGCACAAACAGCGAGGTAATGAATATCGCCGACGATACGGCCAACGCGGCACCGCGCCCCAACTGCGCCCATGGCTTGGCGAGGCGAAACGCCGACTTGCCCTCGCGGGCCCACAGGATCGCGCCCAGCGCCACTGCCGCAAGGCAAAAGCGCAGCGCTGCGACAGCCACTGGCGACCACAGCCCGGCCATCGTCTTGATCACCGCATCGCCCACCGACAGCAAGGCAAAGCCCGCCAGTGCAAACAGCAACCCGGCTCGTTCAGTCTGACGCAAGCGATTGGCCCTCCTGCCCCGGCTCTAGGCAGGCGCGTGAGCAGCGGCAAGGTTTACCCGGCGTTAAACAGTCATGCTTAACAAGAACTCACTGAAAGTGGGGCGACGTGACTAAGCTGATCATCCAGAT
>VFKS01000550.1 GCA_009885425.1 Novosphingobium sp. | reverse complement strand
GGATTAACCTCATCCTGCCGATCATCACTTTGCTGCTTGCGTCCCTCGCGATCTGGCTGGGCAGCAACCAGCTGGTCTTGCGCTGGCTCGATTCCCTCCGCACGCTTGCGGCACAATTCGCCGGCGGAGATTACACTGGCAATCCCGGCCGATATGAGCGCGCACCACGCGAAGTTGGCCTGCTCAGCGCCGATCTTCACAGGATGGCCAAGGCAATGGAAACGCGCGATCACGCGCTGCAAGCAGCGCTCGATGCCAAGACCGCTTTGACCCATGATATCCATCACCGGGTCAAGAACAACCTCCAGATCGTTAGCAGTCTGCTCAGTCTGCAGGCGGGCAAAATCAGCGATCTTGGTGCGCGCGATGCCCTCAGCCAGACCCGTGCCCGGATTGGTGCGCTCGCGCAGATCCACCGGCTGCTCTATGAGGAAAGCCAGGATAGCGACCACGGCGAGGTCAACATTGCCAAATTGCTGACAGCGCTTTGCACGCAGCTGCGTACCTTGCATCGCGGACAAAGCACGATCCAGCTGTCCTGCGATGTCGCTTCGTTGACGGTTCCGATAAACAGCGCCGTACCGCTGACCTTGCTGGCGGTCGAAGCCGTTACCAATGCCTATCGGCACGGTTTCCCGTCGGGCCAGAGCGGAATGATCTTGATCAAGTTTGGCTTGGAGCTTGGCCAAGTGACGTTGTCGGTTAGCGATGATGGGATAGGATTCGATTCCGCTGAAGCACCGGCATCGATGGGCCGTCAATTGATGGATGCCTTTGCACAGCAACTGGGGGGCGTGCTGAATATCAGCAGTGCGCCAAACTCCGGCACGGTCGTAACGCTGACCTATCCCCTGATCGAGGGGCAGAATCTTCAGGTTTAGAAAAGCGACGGCGTGGTCCGGTGACAGACCACGCCGTAATTGATTCCAAACCAGGGCTCGTACCTGTTTACCCTAATCACAAGTCACGCCATTTCGCCCGATCTCACGCCCGATCAAAGCGCCGCCAACTCCGCCAAGGATCGTCCCCAGCGTCTTAGAGCGGTTCGGTGCGATCGCCCGGCCCAGCAGTCCACCGCCGATTGCGCCGATGATCAGCCCAGTGGTGCCATCGCTGCGGCGGCAGTAATAGCGACCATCCGAACCGCGATAGATCCGGTCCTGATTGGTCAGGCGGCGATCGG